>JBBIQZ010000001.1:0-55611 GCA_037442065.1 bacterium
TAGAAAAAGAAGCACCAAAAGCAGCAAAGATTGAACAAGTTAAAAGTTTAAAATTAAAAATTAAAAGTTTTGAAAAAAGGTTTGTTATAAAGAAGAGCAAAAAAACTACCGAGTCGCAAAATATTTCGCCGGATTTGGCAATTTGTGAAGATTGTAAAAAAGAAATTTTTAACCCTAAAGACAGGCGCTTTCTTTATCCTTTTATAAATTGCACCAATTGCGGTCCTCGATTTACCATAATTTCAGATATACCCTATGATAGGCCAAATACCACAATGGCTAATTTTAAAATGTGCAAAGAGTGTAAAAAAGAATATGAGAATCCGGCTGATCGGCGGTTTCATTCAGAGCCTATTTCTTGTCCCAATTGCGGACCTTCTATCAAGGGGAAGAATAAAGCCATAAAAGAAGCGGTAGAAGTTATAAAAACGGGGGGAACCATTGCTTTAAAAGGTTTAGGTGGGTTTCATCTAATCTGTAATGCTTTAGACAAAAAAGCAGTTAAAAATTTGCGTAAAAGAAAGAGAAGACCTCAAAAACCCTTTGCTTTGATGATGGATAGCATAGAAACTACAAAAAAATACTGCCAAGTTTCAAAACAAGAAGAAGAGTTATTAAAATCTCCCCAATCGCCAATAGTTTTATTAAAGACCAAAAAAAATATAGAAGGAATTGCCCCTGGTTTAAATAAGCTTGGGGTCATGCTCCCTTATACGTCCTTGCATCTTTTGCTCTTTTATTATTTAAAAAAGAAAGTTCCTTTGGTTTGTACTTCCGGAAATATTTCTGAAGAACCAATAATTACTAACAATAAAGAAGCTCTTTTAAAACTTAAAAATATTGCTGATTACTTTTTACTTCATAACCGAGAAATTTTAATAGGGTATGATGATAGCATTTTAAAAATTCCAAATTCCAAACCACAAATATCAAATAAATTCCAAATTCCAAACCACAAATATCAAATACTAAGAACTGGCAGAGGAATAGCGCCGGTTGTTGTTAACTTACCGTTTAAAAGCAAGCAGCCAATTCTAGCTTTTGGTGGAGATTTAAAAAGCACTTTTTGTTTAGTTAAAGAAAATAAGGCTTATATAAGCCAATATCTAGGAGATCAAGGGAGTTTAAAAAATACGAAGCGGTTTTTAAAAGTTTTAGAAATCTACAAAAAATTATTTAAAGTAAAGCCTAAAATTTTTGTTTGCGACTTACATCCTGAATACTATTCTGTAAAATTAGCAAACCACTTATCAACTGCCCCAAACATTTTTAAAGTTCAGCATCACAAAGCTCACATAGCATCGGTTTATCTGGAAAATAATTTAAAAGGAAGAGTAATTGGTGTTTCTTTTGATGGTACAGGCTTTGGTGAAGATAAAAAAATTTGGGGAGGGGAATTTTTTTACGGGGATTTGAAAGGGTTTGAAAGGATAACTCATCTTAAATATTTTTCTTTGCCCGGTGGAGATTTGGCCGCCAAAGAGCCATGGCGGGCAGCAACTTCTTTGTTAAGCAACTTTTTGCCTGTAAAAGAAATTTCAAAAATTATAAAAGTTGATTCTTACAAAATAAATTTAGTTTTAAAGCAGCTAAAAGCAAAAATTAACTGCGTTGATTCATCCTCAATGGGTCGGTTATTTGATGCTGTTTCGTCTATTTTGGGAATCTGTCAGGAGAATACTTACGAGGGGGAGGCGGCAATGAAACTAGAAGCCTTAATCAAGAAAGGCCAAGGTAGTTATCCTTTTAAAATTAAGAAAGAAGAAATAGAATGGCAGCCGATAATTTTAGGGGTTTTAAGAGATATTAAAAAAAGGATTCCCGTAACTTTGATTTCAACAAAGTTTCATAATACGATTGCCAAAATAGTTTTAAAAGTTTGCCAAAATGGCCAAAGTACAAAAAAAGTTTGTTTGTCTGGCGGAGTTTTTCAAAACAGTTACCTTTTAGAAAGAACAATGGTAGAATTAAAAAAGAAAGGCTTTGAAGTTTTCTTGCCAAAAAATATTCCCATAAATGATAGTGGAATTTCTTTAGGTCAAGCCGCGATGGGAATAATATCAAAGAGGGATAAAAATGTGTCTAGGAGTTCCGGGAAAAATAATAAAAAAAGAAAAAAATACTGCTTTAGTTGATTTTTCAGGAAACAAAAGAGAGGTATCTATAAGGGTTTTGCCGGGCGTTAAAGTTGGCGACTATATTTTAGTTCATGCCGGTTTAGCTTTGGCAAAAGTTGATAAAGAAAAAGCTAAAGAAGCCGAAAAATTAATAAGTGAAATTTTAGATGAAGTCAAAGAAACTAGTTAAAGCCTTAAAAAATCTTGCTAAGGAGATAGAAAAGCCTTTAAATATTATGGAAGTATGCGGTACGCATACCGTTTCTATTTTTCGGTCGGGTATTAAATCAGTTTTGCCAAGAAATTTAAATTTGATTTCTGGGCCCGGCTGTCCAGTTTGCGTTACCAGTATTTCTGATATTGATAGAACGATTTTTTTAGCCAGACAAAAAAATGTTATTCTTTTAACTTATGGAGATCTTTTTAAAGTACCCGGTTCTAAGGAAAATTTAGAGGCAGTTAAGGCAGATGGTAAAGATGTAAGAATTATTTATTCTTCCCTAGATGCAATAAAGATTGCTAAAGAAAACCCTAAAAAAGAAGTTACTTTTGCTGCGGTAGGTTTTGAAACAACCGCTCCGGCAACCGCTGTTCTTTTAGAGGAATTAAAGGCACAAAAGATAAAAAACTTATCAATTTTTTCAATGCACAAGACTGTACCCGAAGCTTTGGTAGCTCTTTTAAAAAATCCTAAAATTAATATTGATGCTTTTCTTCTTCCTGGGCATGTGAGCACGGTTATCGGCGGAGTTAAAGCTTATCAATTTATTTCTAAAAAATACAAAAAGCCGGCTGTCGTTTCTGGGTTTGAAGCCCAAGATATTTTAGAGTCACTTTTACTTTTGCTTTTAATGTTTAAAGAAAAAAAAGCAGAAATAAAAATTCAATATCAAAGGATAGTTTCTAAAGAGGGAAATATAGAAGCCCAAAAAATATTACACAAAGTTTTTAAACAAACAGCTGCCGAATGGCGCGGCTTAGGCGAGATAAAAAATAGTGGTTTAAAATTGAACAATAAATTTGTTCAATTTGATGCAGAAAAAAGATTTAAAATTGATATTCCAAAAGTAAAAGAAAATTTGGCATGCCAATGTGGAAATATAATCCAAGGATTAAAAACCCCAAGAGATTGCTTGATGTTTGGAAAGGCCTGCACTCCTCAAAATCCAAAAGGGCCATGTATGGTTTCTTCGGAAGGGACTTGTGCTGCTTATTTTAAATACGGGAATTTAAATGTACGAGTATGATAAATTAAAATATTGCCCCAAGTGCAAAGGAAAGCTTTTAAGAAAAAGAGTAGACGAAAGAAAGAGGCTAGTTTGTTCCTTGTGTGGTTATATAATTTATAGGAATGCATTACCGGCCGTAAATGCCATTATTGAAAAAGAGAAAAAAATACTTTTAACAAAAAGGGCTTTTCAACCATTTAAAAACTACTGGGGACTTCCTGGAGGTTTTATAGAATACGAAGAGACACCCAAACAAGCTTTAAAGAGAGAAATTTTAGAAGAGCTTGGCCTTAAGGCAAAGATAAAAAAATTGCACGGAGTTTATTTATCCAAATCAAATTATGCCAATGTTATTTTGGATGTTTTTCTAGTTGATATCCCCGAAGTTAAGATAAAAGTTGGTAGTGATATAAAAGAAGCCAAATTTTTTAATTTCGAAAATTTACCGGGGAAAATAGCGTTTAAAGCTCATCTTAAAGCAATAAAGGATTATATAAAAAATGGAAGATAAAATTACCTTAGGTCACGGAAGCGGCGGTTTGTTAACTGAAGAATTAATTAAAAAAATATTTCTAAAAAATTTCAGGGAGTCTGAACTTAATAAATTAAATGATGCCGCGTTTATAGATAAAGATTTTGTTTTTACAACCGACTCTTTTGTTGTTAGTCCTTTGTTTTTTCCCGGCGGTGACATCGGAAAGTTAGCGGTTTTTGGAACTTGTAATGATTTGGTAGTTATGAAAGCAAAACCCCTTTTTCTGTCTCTGGCTTTTATAATAGAAGAAGGTTTTAAACTAAAAGTTCTAGAAAAAATTGTAAAATCAGCCCAAGAAGCGGCCTTAAAAACTGGGGTTAAAATTGTGACCGGCGACACAAAAGTAGTTCCAAAAGGGAAAGCCGATGGATTATTTATTACTTCTTCGGGCGTAGGTAAAGTTATTACAAAAACTAACCACAAGCCTAAAACCGGAGATTTAATTTTAGTTTCTAGAAGTATTGCCGAGCACGGTCTATCAATTATTTCAGCCCGAGATGATTTTGAAATTGAAAGCAATATCAAAAGTGATTGCACTTCTTTATATCCTTTGATTTCTCAAATGCTTAAAGTAACTTCTAGAATTCCTTTTATAAGGGACGCCACCCGCGGTGGAGTGGCGATGGTTTTAAATGAACTGGCGGAGAAATTCAACATCGGTATAGAGATTGATGAAGAAAAAATTCCTATAAAAAAAGAAGTGCTTGCCTTTTGTGATTTGTTGGGATTTGATCCTTTAACCTTAGCAAACGAAGGAACCTTTATAGCGATTGTTCCTCAGGAAAAAAGCCAAGAAATTTTAAAAGTCTTAAAGAAAAATCAAGAAGCCAAAAACGCTAGTCTCATCGGGAGAGTAACTTCAAATTATAAAGGCAAGGTAATCTTAAATACCAAAATCGGCGGGCAAAGAATTGTTGATAAGCCCCCCGGAGAAATCTTGCCCCGCATTTGTTGATGTCTAAGAATAAAATTTTTAGCATTTTTATTGTTGCTTTTTTAATAGGTGTTTTTGTTGCTCCTAATTTTCCGTTTTCGGATTTAGTTTTGTTTCTTACTTTTCTTTTGCTTTTGTTTTTAACTTTTATTTTTCGCAAGAATTTACTTGTTCGGCTGGTTTCTTTCTCGGCCATTTTTCTAATTTTCGGAGTTTGGCGGTTTTTTTATGCCATTCCAGATGTTTCTCCAAAAGTTCTTTCTTTTTACAATAATCAACAAGTGGAGATTTTGGGATTTATTTCTGGTTATCCTCAAGAAAAAGACCAAAGCGAAACTTTTGAAGTTAGGGCTTTGAAAATAAAGGTTAAAAATGAATGGCAAAATATTTCGGGAAAAGTTTATATTTCTGTTTTAAGAGACGAAAAATTTATTTACGGCCAAAATATTAAATTAAAAGGAGTTTTAGAATCTCCTAAAAATACCGAGGATTTTAATTTCGCTTCGTTTTTTGCTTCGCGGGGAATTTATTCTCAATTAAGGTCTCCGGAAATAGGGATAGAAAAAGGAAACTCAGGGAACATTCTTTTTAAAACCCTTTTTAGCTTAAGGAAATCTTTCGAAGAAGAAGTAGGTCAAGTTTTTGTTGAACCATTTGCTTCTTTAATTTTAGGAATAAATTTAGGTGTTAAAAGAATTTCTAAAGAGCTCCTAGACATTTTTAACAAAGTTTCTATTTCTCATATTATTGTAATTTCCGGCTACAATATTTCTATTATTTCTGACTTTTTTAAGAAAATTCTTCAAAGGTTTTCTAGGCGGCTTTCTTTTTGGCTGCCATTTTTAGGCATTTTATTTTTTACTATTCTTGTGGGGGCAGAACCGCCAGTTGTAAGAGCGGCGATTATGGGTTCGGTGCTGCTTTTGGCAAGAAACAAAGGAAGAAAAGTTAACGGGGTATTTGCACTTTTGTTTGCCGCTTTTTTGATGATAATTTTTAATCCTTTGCTTTTGGATTTCGATCCCGGATTCCAACTTTCTTTTTTATCAACCTTGGGTTTGATTTTAATTTCCGATAAAATCTTGAGTCTTTTAAAGAAAATAAAAATTCCTTATGTTTTAGCGGAAGCCTTGTCTTCAACTTTGGCCGCCCAAATTTTTATTATGCCTCTTATCATTTTTTATTTCGGTCGGCTTTCTATAATTTCTCCTTTGGCCAATGTTTTAATTTTGCCCCTTTTACCTTTTATAATGTTTAGCTCATTTTTTATAACTATTTTAGGATTTTTAAGTTTAGGCTTGGCCAGGTTTTTAGCTTCACTCCCGGTTTTAAGCCTTTCTTATCTTTTAAATGTTTCTACTTTTTTGTCTAAGCTTCCATTTGCTTTTTTAGAGGTTAGAAAGTCAGCATTTTTTATTTATTTTTATTACTTAGTTTTGGCTTTGCCTTATGTTTTAAGGATTTTTTCTAAAAAGAAAGTCATAAGTCTTAAACCGAGCTCCAAAGAAAATGCCAAAGTTTCTTAAATATTTATTTTTCAGTTTAGCTTTTTTAAGTACCTCTTTATGGTATTTGTATTTTTCCAGTCCGCCGAAAAACTTTTCGGTAAATTTCTTTGATGTAGGCTCTGGTGATGCTATTTTATTGCGTACTCCTGATAACTTTAAAATATTAATTGATGGCGGGCCGTCCTCTAAGATTTTAGAATATTTAGGTAAAAGTCTCGGTCCTTTTGATCGGAAAATTGATCTTTTAATTTTAAGTCACCCCCACCAAGATCATCTTTTTGGAGCTGAAGAAGTTTTAAAAAAATATGATGCAGGAATGGTTTTAGGAACCGGAGTTTTGTACTCAAGCCCGGCTTATTTGGATGTTTTAAAGATCGTAAAAAGTAAAAACATAAATTTTATGGTTGCCGAACAGGGAAAAATTTTAAAATTTGGAGATTTGGAACTTAATATTGTTTATCCTTTTGAGTCGTTGGCGGAAAAGAAAATGGAAAATGTAAATAACAGTTCTGTCGTTATAAAAGCAAAATACAAAAAAGTAAGTTTTTTATTTTTAGGTGATGCCGAACAAGAGGCTGGAGAGAAAATTTTAAAAGGAAATTTTGACCTTAAAGCTGATGTTTTAAAGGTTGCTCACCAAGGGTCTAAGAATGCAGCTAATAATGTTTATGGATTTTTAGAAAAGGTTTTGCCCCAAATTGCCGTTATTTCAGTCGGATCCAATCAGTTTGGTCATCCGCATAAAGAAACTTTAGATGATTTGAAAAATCATAATATAAATGTTGTGCGAACTGATGAGAAGGGGACAATTAATATAGAGTCTGACGGCGAAAAATTTTGGATTAAATAAACAGGTTGACAAATATTCTTTATGTTTTATTATTTTAGGTGTAATTTAAAGGTTAACAAATGACTACTTATCTTGGTCTTACAAAGTTAAATTTTATAAAGCTAGCCATCTCCTACTTAGGGGTAATTTTACTTCTAGGTTTAATTTTGGTTGTGCTTTTAGGCTTTATGGAGGCCCTAAAGATAAGCTAAGTTCATTTGATCATAAACGAAGAGAGCCTCCCGCGATTGCAGAAGGCTCTCTTCTTTTTAGGGGCGATTTCTTAAGATTTTTTCTTCCTTTTGGTTTTTGGCTTAAGCCAAAAACCAAAAGGGGGCAAAAATTGCTCCTTGAAAACTTATCATTACTTGGAGGCGGTAATATTGGTAGAATTGGTTAAAGAAAGTATTAGAAAGTCACATCCTTTTACAATACTCTCGGACTCGAAAAATACGAAAGAAGCAAAATTAAGAAAACGTGCAATTGATGGTCTAGATCAAGAGAAGGCGAAAGGATTACTGAAATTTTTGCAGTTTATTAAACCAGAAAATAAGAAATCACTATTAACTATTGGAAATATTTTAAATGAAGGAGAGGTAAATTTTTTTTCGGCTTGCTGTTTTCATGCTGAAGAAGATAGACAAAAATTAGTGGATAAACTTTCCCCACATATTACTGATTTGATTTGTGAGACTATGAAAAGAGCTACCGAAAATTTGCCGCTAAGTTCATGGAATTTTTACACCTTTGGGCCGGGAGATTGGGATTTTCTAGCTGAATGGGGAATTTTAGAGACGATACTTCCATACATAAATGATTTACCCTATCCCGAAAAGGAATTAAAAAAACAATTTCAGTTGACGCAATCTTTTGTGGATCTTCTAAGCAATAGATTGTCTTTCTCAGTTAAATTATCTACTCTTCAAAGATTGTCTAAAGGAGTAGAAAAAGATCTAATAGTAAAAGAAGCAGAGGTGAGGGCGCAAGCCATATATCAAAAGCTGCGAAGAAAACCACCAGCTATATTCGAGTTATTACCATCCGAAGAAGCCAGATTAGAAAGATGTAAAAAGGAAGCCATACTGTACCTCCTTTTTACAGAAATCTTTGGTTCTAATGGTTTCCTGTATTTAGGATTAGAAGTACACGGAGGCTATTGGAAATCGGGTAAGCTTAATGAACGGGGCAACAAATATTTGCCGCTAACTTGGTTTCACCCGGTTTTGTGTCAGCATTGGGGCCCTTGGGCTGAAGAACAAAAAAAACTAAGACTAAAAGACTACGAAGCCTTCTTGGGTCAAATCAATTAATAAAACAAATACCGCTAAAGTTTCTAAAAGACTATTAGCGGTCTTTTTTTATTTTTGATATTATAAATTTATGAAGATTGATGCTCATCAAGATTTGCTTTATCATGTATACCCTTTTTCTACAACCGATAAGAATGTAAAGGAGTATGCAAAAGCCAGAGGACAGATAAGTTTAGAGAAGTTAAAAAAAAGTGGAGTAAATATAGTTTTTTCTTCTATTTTTACTGAACCAGAATTTTACAATAAAGGAAAAGAGCGCTTATTAGAACAGATTAATTATCATGAAGATTTTCTCAATAATAATAGTAGAGACTTCTATCTTTTTAAAAATATTAAAGATTCGAATAAAAAAAAGCTTGCCTTGTTATTACATATAGAGGGATATTATGCCCAAGTAGGAGATTTAACAGAGTTATATGAAAATGGAGTTCGTTCAATTAGTCTAACTTGGAATAATAGGAATCAATATGCGGGCGGATCAAAAAGTAATGGCGGCATTACTTTTAAGGGACGACGATTAGTAGAAGAGATTGGAAAGAGGAAGATAATTTTAGATTTAGCACATCTAAACAGCACAAGTTTTTGGGATGTATTAAGGATTTATAAAAACAAACCACCGATTGTTTCTCATACTGCATGCTATTCTTTATGCCAAGATAGCCGTAATTTAAAAGATGATCAGATTAAAGAAATAGCCTCAAGAAAAGGAGTTGTGGGAATATTTTTTTCTGGCAAATTTTTAAAAAAAAGTGGGAGATACCGTATAGAGGATTTGATAGATCACATTTCTCATATTATTGATTTAGTCGGCATCGACTTCGTGGGCATTGGTAGTGATTTAGGTGGTATCGTTAGCGGTACCATAGTTAAAGGCTTAGAAGATGTAAGCAAAATAAGTAATTTAGTGTCTGTCTTTAAGAGGGCAGGTTATACTAAAGAAGATATAGAAAAAATTATGGGTGGTAATTTTAAACGAGTTTTAAGAGAAGTATTAAAATGAGGCAAAAATGCAAATAAACGAAAAACGATTAGTTAAAGAATTTATAAAACTCGTAAAAATTGATAGCGAGTCGGGGCAAGAGCAGGAGATTATTCAATATCTAAAAAAAGAACTTCAAAAGCTAGGCTTTAAAACGCTAATAGATAAAATAGGAAATCTAATAGCGAGAAATTCATTAAAACCAAAACTGCTTTTAGCGGCCCATGTTGATACAGTAAAACCCGGTAAAAACATTAAGCCGATTATCAAAAACGGCATCATCAAAACCGACGGCTCAACAATTTTAGGCGGTGATGACAAAAGCGGAGTGGCAGCGATTTTAGAAATTCTAAGAAGTCTGAAAGAAAATAGAGTCAAAACTGATTTAGAAATTATTTTTACAGTACAGGAAGAGGTCGGGCTAGTTGGTTCTTCTTCTTTAGATTTTAAAAGACTTAAGGCAAAACAAGCCATAAATTTAGATGGAAGAATGGGAGAAATTATTTTAGGTGAACCTTCTATTGTTCAGATAGATATAAAGATTAAAGGTAAAGCTGCGCACGCGGGAGTTTCTCCAGAAAAAGGTATTAATTCTATTGCTGTTGCCTCAAAAGCGATAGCAAATTTAAAATGGGGAAGAATAGACAAAGAAACAACATCCAATGTTGGAATAATGGCTGGCGGAGCCGCCAGAAATGTTGTTCCCGAGTTGACGGAAATTCAAGCAGAGGTTAGAAATCATGATAGTCAAAAATTAAAGAAATATATGGATTTGATTGTCAAGCAGTTTAAAAAGGCAGCTAAAGAGTATAAGGCTAAAGTTGAAATTAAAGTTAAACAGGCAAGTAAGGCATATAGGTTAAAAACCTCGGATAATTTAATTAAAGAACTTTTAAAAAGCTGTCAGAAAAATAAGGTTAAAGCCAAAATAACGATAGATTGTGGGGTTTCGGATTCTAATTCTTTTAACAAGGGTGGTTTAAGATGCGTTTCTGCTGGGCCCGGAGGGCACAGTATTCATTCAACCAGAGAATTTATTAATATAAAAGAAATGGTAAATGGTACGAAAGTAATTTATGATGTAGTACTAGAGATAGCAGCCCCGCACTTAAAAAATTAAGTATGGGGTTTCGGCCTCGGTAAGGAGACGGATATTCCGAGCCTACGGAGAATAATTAAATGTCAGGGCATTCTAAATGGGCACAAATTAAAAGAAAAAAGGGAGTAACCGACCAGAAGCGCGGTCAGGCTTTTTCTAAAATTGTAAGAATGATTACATTGGCTGCCAAAACCGGCGCCGACCCGGAAACTAATTTTAGGTTGCGTCTAGCTTTAGAAAAAGCTAAAGAAGTTAATATGCCAAGCTCGACAGTTGATCGGGCAATTAAAGGCGCCTCCAAAGAAGGCGTAGCTTTAGAAGAAATAACTTACGAAGGCTATGGTCCTTTTTCTGTAGCTTTGTTAATCCAAGCAGTGACCGATAATAAAAACAGGGCCTCGTCTCAAATTAAAAGCGTTTTAACAAAATTCGGCGGTTCAATGGGCGGCACCGGCTCTGTCTCTTGGATATTTTCGCAAAAAGGATTAATAACAATCAATATTAAAGGCGTGGATAAGGAAGCGCGGGAGAATTTAGAACTTAAGGCCATTGATTTAGGTGCCGAGGACATAAAGCAGGAAGAAGATATGTTAGAGGTTTACACCAAGCCGCAAGAGGTTCATAAAATTGCTCACCAATTAAAAAATGAAGGTTTTAAAGTAGATGCAGAAGCCTTGGAAATGCAGCCTAAGAATTTGGTAAAAATAGAAGAACAGGCCAAAGCAGAAAAAGTTTTGAAATTATTAGAAGAGTTGGAAGATTTAGAAGATGTTGATCAGGTTTACGCTAATTTTGATATACCGGCTGAAATCTTGGAAAAAGAATCATGATAATTTTAGGCGTTGACCCCGGAACAGCCACAACCGGGTATGGTATAATTAAAAAGGAAGGCGATAAGCTGATTTGTTTAGAGCATGGTTGTGTCCTAACTTCAAGTCGCGAAACTTTTGAAAAAAGGCTTGAAGAAATTTTTAATAAGGTAACAAACCTCATTGAAAAATGGAAGCCTAACTTAATAGGTATAGAAAATTTGTACTTTTTTAAAAACGAAAAAACAGCTTTTTTGGTTGGTCAAGCAAGGGGAATTATTATGTTGGCAGCTGTAAGAAATAAATTAAAAATTTTTGAGCCAACTCCTTTAGAGGTAAAACAAGCAATTTCCGGTTACGGAAGAGCTGATAAAAAACAAGTCCAAAAAATGGTTAAACTTATTTTAAATTTACAAGAAATCCCTAAGCCAGATGATGCCGCCGATGCTTTAGCGATCGCCATAACTTGCGCCAATAGTTTAAAGACTCTAAAGCTTAAAGATTTATAATTTAGCAAGTTGATTTTTTTAGAAAAAACGCAATCAATTTTCCCAGCGAGAAAATTGTTACTTAACTCTCGGTCTCGCTCTTCGCCTTACGGCGAAACCATGCCCACTCGGCCTGCGAGAAATTTTTCTAAAGGAAAATCAAATAAATAAAGTAAATTTTCTTTCGCCTTTTTACTCTTTTGGTTTATAATTAAATTATGATTGGAAGTTTAAACGGCAAAATAATCCAAAAAGGTGCTGATTGGGTTTTGATTGATGTTTCCGGCATTGGCTATAAAGTTTTTGTTTTGCCAGAGACCTTAAGAAACATTTCAAAAGAAGAAAAAGCTACTTTTTTTACCCATCTTTATGTTAGGGAAGATGCACTTTCTTTGTATGGATTTAAAGATTTTGAAGAGTTAGAGCTTTTCGAGCTTTTAATTTCAGTTTCCGGAGTCGGTCCCAAAGCTTCTTTGGGAGTTTTAAGTATTGGCGATGTGCCTTCTTTAAAGAAAGCCATTGCCGAAGGAAGACCAGATCTTTTAATGGGAGTATCGGGAGTTGGTAGAAAAATGGCCGACAGAATAGTTTTAGAATTAAGGAATAAGGTAGATGGAAGCAAAGAGGCATCTTTGCCAAAATCGTTTTCCAAAGAAGATGAAGAAGTTATTGGAGCTTTAGTAAACTTAGGATATAAAAATAGAGAAGCTAGAGAAGCGATTTTAAAGATTTCGCCAGAATTAACAAGCGAAGAAAAGGTAAAAGAAGCCTTGCGCTTTTTAGGTAAATAATGGAAGAAGATATTTTAAAAGGAAACGATAAACAAGAAGAAGAGTTTGAAGAAACCTTGCGGCCGAATTTTTTAAAAGATTATGTCGGCCAAGAAAAAATAAAAGAAAACTTAAAAGTTTTTTTAGGTGCTGCTAAAAAAAGAAAGCATGTTTTAGACCACCTTCTTTTATATGGTCCGCCCGGTTTAGGGAAAACAACCTTAGCTTACATAATCGCCAAAGAGATGAATGTTGGCATTAAGGTTACTTCCGGCCCGGCAATAGAAAGGGCAGGCGACTTAGCCAGTATTATCACTAATTTAGAAGATGGCGATATTTTATTTATAGATGAAGTTCATCGTTTAAATCGTTCCATAGAAGAAGTTTTATATCCGGCTTTGGAAGAATTTAAACTGGATATAATAATAGGAAAAGGGCCATCAGCTAAAAATTTAAGGTTAGAAGTTCCCCACTTTACGATGATTGCAGCTACAACAAAAATTGGTCTTTTATCTTCTCCTTTGCGGGACAGGTTTGGGGCAGTTCATCGGTTAGATTTTTATAACGAGGAAGAAATCGGCCAAATTTTAAATCGTTCTTCAAAAATTCTTAAAATTAAAGTGGATAAAGAAGGTGTAGGAGAAATTGCTAAGCGAGCTAGAAAAACTCCCCGGATAGCCAATAGGCTTTTAAAAAGAGTCCGCGATTATGCCGACGTAAAAGCAGATGGAGCTGTTAATTTGGAAGTAGCCAAAAAGGCTTTAGAAATGATGGAAATTGATGAAATGGGTTTGGACAAAATAGATAGAAAAATTTTAAAACTAATTTTAGAAAATTTTGGCGGCGGGCCGGTGGGAATTGACACAATTGCCGCCGCAACCGGCGAAGAAAGCGATACTATAGAAGATATTCACGAGCCTTATTTAATGCAATTGGGGTTTTTGGAAAGGACAAGGCAGGGAAGAAAGTTAACAAGAAAGGCATTGAAATATTTAGGTAAAAGTGACCAAGAAAGTCTCCTTTAATAAATTTAAAAGCCTTAACAAAAGATTTGACAACTTTAATGATTTGATTTTTAATTTATAAGGTAAAGTTTTAAATTATGATAATAGCTTGGTTAGTTTATTTTTTTGCCCTTCTTATATTTTTATTCGTTGGTTTAACCGGTATTCATCATGCCAAAAAATATAGGATAAAAGGGGATTTAACAAAGAAAGCAACTATAATATATGTAACCTTAATGGCTTTGGTTATTATTATTACTATTTTGGCAGTTTTAAAAAATGGAGCTAATGCTCCTTTAAATTTATCAAACTTTAGGGTTAATTTTTACAAATGATCTTTCAGCAAAAATCCAATGAAGATATAAAAATAATCGTTAGGCGGCACTGGGCGGTTATCATTGGTTTAATAATGTTTGCGCTGGTGATGCTTGTTTTGCCGGTTGTTTTGTATTTTATTTTAAGGCCCTTTGTTCAACTTAAAGGCGGCATTTTTAGTGCTTTTATTCTAGGACTAGGGATTTATTATATGTTTGTTTTAACATTACTTTATATTGGCTGGCTTGATTATTATTTGGATGTTGCCATTATCACTAACGAAAGAATTGTTGATATAGATCAAGATGGTTTGTTTAATAGGACCGTTTCCGAGCTTCATCTTTCTAAGGTGCAAGATGTAAGTGGAAATGTTAAAGGCATTACCGGCACAATGATGGATTTTGGCGATGTAACAGTGCAAACAGCCGGTACCCATGAAGAATTCGTTTTAGATACCATCCCTCATCCCTATAAATTGTCGAAGATGATAGTGAATATGCATCAAATCTGTATTGAACACTTAGCAGAAAAAGCAAGATTGCCAGAAGATACTTAAAATTGGCCTAATTTTGGGATTGACAAATTGTAAAAATTAAATTATACTTTAACTGCAAATAGTGAGCCCGAGCTCACTTTTTTCAACTAAATTTACAATTTAAGAGGTTTTAAAAGATGGAACAATCAAAGTTCATTCAAGCAATAAACCAAATCGCTGACGAAAAAGGTTTATCTAAAGAAAAAGTTATAGAAACAGTAGAGGCAGCCTTGGCCGCCGCTTATAGGAAAGATTACGGAGAAAAAGAACAAAATATTAAAGTTAATTTAAATCCTCAAACCGGGGCAATGGAGATTTTTAAACTTTTAGAAGTGGTAGAGGAAGTAGAAAACGAAGAAAATCAAATTTCAGTTAAAGATGCTAAAAAATATAAAAAAGATGCCAAAGTTGAAGATGTTATCGAAATAAAAGAGCCTCAGCCCGAAGGGTTTGGAAGGATTGCTGCCCAAACAGCAAAGCAGGTTATCTTTCAAAGAATCAGGGAAGCCGAGCGAGAAGTAATATTAAAAGAATATGAAGGCAAAGAAGAAGATTTGGTAAATGGTGTCGTTCAGCGGCTAGAAGGCAAGAATGTTATTTTTGACATTGGAAAAGCGAATGGTATAATGTATCCTTCTGGTCAGGTAGAGGGGGAAAGATATCGTATCGGTCAAAGGATGAAGATAATGATTGAAAAGGTTGAGCAAACTTCCAGAGGCCCGCAAATTACCGTTTCTAGGTCTCATCCGAAGTTGGTTGAAAAATTATTCGAACTGGAAGTGCCCGAAATTTCTGCTGGGATAGTAGAAATTAAATCGGTCGCCAGAGAAGCGGGTAACAGAACTAAAATTGCCGTTTCTTCAACAAAAGAAGAAGTTGATCCGGTTGGTTCCTGTGTCGGACAGAGAGGAACAAGAGTTCAGGCAGTGATTGCCGAGTTGACAAACGAAAAAATAGACTGCGTATTATGGGATAAAGATCCGATAAACTTTATAGTAAACGCTTTATCTCCAGCTAAAGTTTCTAAGGTTGGTATCAATGAAAAGAAGAAAGAAGCCCAGGTGTTTGTTCCAGACGACCAGCTGTCTTTGGCAATCGGAAAGAACGGACAAAATGTTAGGTTGGCTGTAAAACTAACCGGTTGGAAAATAGATGTTTTAACCGAAGCAGAAAAAGGCAAGAAAGAGGCAAAGAAAAAAGAAGAAGAAATCGAGGAAATAGAAAAGAAAGAGGTTAAAAAAGATAAGAAAGTTATAGCGCCAAAAGATAAAAACGATAAGAAAGACGAAGTTGAAAGTTCTAAATCTCAAAAACATCAAGAAGGTAAAAAAGAAGAGAAATCTTCTAAAAAATAAAAAGGGGTTTAAATGGAACAATATTTTCAGCGGTTTACAGAAACTGCAAAAAAATCTTTGCTATCTGCTCAAAAAATAGCCCAGATGCAAAGTGTGGAAATTACTCCTTCTTTAATTCTTGTAGGACTTCTAAGTATTAAAGAGGGTCTAGCTTTTGATATTTTAAGAAGTTTTGGTGTTAGTTTAGAGAAAGTTAACTCGATAATGGATTCGAATTTCCCAGTTTTATCCGGAAAAGTTGGTTTATCTGTGGAAGCAAAAAAGGTTATCGAAAAATCTTTAGACATTGCCAAAAGATACGATCAGTTTTACGTTGGTACCGAGCACCTTCTTTTAGCTGTTTTAAAAGAAAGCATAGAAGTAAATACAATATTGGAGCGCTTGGGAGTTTTTCCTGAAGATATTAAAAAGCAGATAGAAAGTCTTTTAGCTAATGATTTTTCTGAATCTTCTTTTTCGGATCTTTCTGTTTTTGGCGACGGCTTTGCTGGCAAAAAAAGAGAAGTTTCTTCTAAAAAAACTCCATCATTGGATAAATTTGGCAGTGATTTAACCGAAGAAGCAAAAGAAGGAAAACTAGATCCTATTATAGGACGCTTAAAAGAAATTCAAAGAGTCATTTCCATTTTAGGGCGAAGAATTAAAAATAATCCTATCCTTATCGGTGAGCCGGGCGTTGGAAAAACAGCAATTGTTGAGGGCTTGGCACAAAAAATCGTAAATGAAGAAGTCCCCGAGACGCTTATCGGCAAAAGAGTCATAACTTTAGATCTGGCCGGAATGGTTGCCGGAACCAAATATCGAGGAGAGTTTGAAGAACGGCTTAAAAAAGTTGTAAATGAAGTGAAAAAGAATAAAGATGTTATATTATTCATTGATGAATTTCATACTATTGTCGGTGCCGGCGCCGCTGAAGGGGCGATTGATGCCGCCAATATTTTAAAACCATCTTTATCCAAGGGGGAATTCCAGGTTATCGGCGCCACCACTTTAGGCGAATATCAAAAACACGTTGAAAAGGATCCGGCCTTAGAGCGCAGATTTCAGCCGGTAGTGGTAAGGGAGCTTAATGTGCCGGAAACAATTTCTGTTTTAAAGGGGGTAAGGAAACTTTACGAAGACCATCACAAAATTAAAATTACCGACGAGGCTTTAGAATCAGCCGCAAAATTATCTTATCGTTACATAACCGATCGTTTTCTTCCAGACAAGGCAATAGATTTAATTGACGAGGCCGCTTCGAAATTAAGAGCAGAAAATGGCGATGTTCCTAAGAGTTTAAGATCAAAACAAAAACAGCTGGAAAAAATTCTTGAAGAAAAGGAAGAGGCGGTTATAAAGCAAGAATACGAGAGAGCAGCTCAGCTTAAAATTAAAGAAATGAGACTTAAGGAAGAGCTTAAGGAATTTGAGAAATCAAGAAGATTAGAAACCGAAGGGGAATTAAGCATTAATGCCGAAGATATTGCTTCAGTAGTCTCTGGAATGACTGGGGTGCCAGTTACAAAACTGGTTAAAAAAGAAACAGAAGCCCTTTTGGATTTAGAGAAACAATTGAAAAAGAAAATTATTGGCCAAGACGAAGCGGTTTTGGAAGTATCTAAATATATAAGAAGATCCAGAACCGGTATTTCCGATGTAAAAAGGCCCAATGGTTCGTTTATTTTCTTGGGCCCGACAGGGGTAGGAAAAACCGAATTAGCTAAAGTTTTAGCTTCTGAAATTTTTGATAACGAAGGGGCTTTAATTAAGTTAGATATGTCGGAATTCATGGAGAAGCACAATGTTTCCCGAATGATAGGTGCTCCGGCCGGCTATGTTGGTTACGAGGAAGGCGGTAAATTAACCGAAGCAGTGCGCCACAATCCTTATTCTTTAATATTGTTAGACGAAATAGAAAAAGCTCATCCGGATATCTTTAATATTCTTTTGCAAATTTTAGAAGACGGCTTTTTAACAGATGCTAAAGGCCGCAAGGTTGATTTTAGAAATACTATTATCATAATGACCTCTAATATCGGTATGGAAAAGTTAACCAAACAAGCCGAACTAGGCTTTACAGCCGGAACTTTAGGAGAAAAAGAAAAGGCTAAAGAAAAATACGATTCGATGAGAAAGGATGTTTTAAAAGAACTTAAAGATAAATTTAGGCCGGAGTTTTTAAACCGAGTTGATAAGGTGATTGTTTTTAAGCCTTTAGATAAAGAAGCAGTTTTAAAAATCGCAGGACTTCAATTGCGGCAGTTTGCTGAACGGGTTGTAGAGCAAGGAATAAGTTTAAGGTTCGCTAAAAAAATAGAAGAATTTGTTGCCGAAAAGGGATACGATCCGGAAAACGGAGCAAGGCCGATAAGAAGAACTATTCAAAACTTAATAGAAGATCCTTTAGCTGAAGGAATTCTTTTAGGAAAATTTAAAGAAGGCGATTCGATAAAAATTGATTTAGAAAAAGGCAAAGTTAAATTTATAAAAGTTAAATCAATGGTGAGCAAGTAATAAATAAACGATAATAGAAAAGGCGGGCGCCTAAAAGGCGCCCGCCTTCTTTTTAAACTTTAATTTGCTTTTCACTTTAAAGTTTTAATTACTTTTAGTAATATAAAGTTATGTCCAAAGTGGAAACTCAAATTTATGTTTGCGAGCAGTGTGGTAACGAACAAACCAAGTGGTCGGGGAAGTGTCCGGTCTGCGGGGCTTGGAATAGCTTAACCGAGGTAAAATTTCATAAAACTAAAACCGGCAAAGAGGTTAAATTCACTGAAGGATCTTTAAAAGAGCTCTCCAAAATAAAAGAAGAGAACTTTTTTAGAATAAAAACCGGCATTCTAGAATTTGATAGAGTTATGGGCGGCAAAGAAAATCAAGGAATCGTTCAAGGTTCGGTTACTTTAATTTCCGGCGAGCCCGGGATTGGAAAATCAACTTTAATTTTACAGGTTTTAGGAACTCTTTCTAAAAAAGGTTTAACCTCGCTTTATCTTTCCGGCGAAGAATCTGGCGAGCAAATAAAATTAAGAGCCGATCGATTAGGGATATCAACTGAAAATATTTTTTTACTAAACGAAACCGATGTTTTGTTAATGGATAAAGTCTTAGCCAAAGAAAAAATTGATCTTTTGGTTGTTGACTCTATTCAAACCGTAGAAAACTCTAATTTTGAGAATAGCGCCGGGTCGGTAACCCAGATTAAAGAATCGGCAGCCCATTTAATAAAGATCGCTAAAAGTAAAAATATCCCGCTTTTTATTGTTGGTCATATTACTAAAGAAGGTTCTATTGCCGGCCCCAAAATTTTAGAACATTTGGTAGACACGGTTTTGTATTTTGAAGGAGAAAGATTCCATACTTTTAGAATTTTGCGGGTAATGAAAAATCGCTTTGGAGCGGTTTCGGAGGTAGGGATTTTTGAAATGTCTGATCAAGGCCTTTTAGAAATTAAAAATCCCTCGGAGGTTTTTTTATCAAAAAAATCCCAAAAAGAAGGTTCGGCTGTTGCTGTAACTTTAGAAGGAACACGGCCAATTTTAGCTGAAGTGCAAACCCTAATTACCAAAACCAGTTTTGGTTATCCTAAAAGAACAGCGGGAGGTTACGATTTAAACCGTTTGCAGATTTTAATTGCCGTTTTAAGCCGAGCTTTGCGAATACCTTTAGGAAATTTAGATGTTTATTTAAATATTGCCGGCGGCTTAAAAATAAAGGAACCGGCTTTGGATTTGGCGGTTTGCCTATCTATTATTTCTTCATATCGAAAAATTAAACTTAAAGAAAGCTTGGCGGTTTTTGGCGAAGTTGGGCTCTTGGGGGAAATTAGAAATGTTTCTAAAGCAAAGGAAAGGTTAAAAGAAGTAGAAAAGCTAGGTTTTAAAAATGCTGTTGTTCCTTCGGGAGTGGATTTTAGCTCAAAAAGCTTAAAAGTTATAAAAGTTTCTAATTTAGAAGAAGCTTTAAAATACGCTTTATCCAGCACTAATTTTAGATCTTTTTAAGTGAAATTGATTAATATCTTTTCTAAAAATTAGCGCTGGGTTTAGGAAATTAGGGTCTTTCCTAAAATTCTAAAAAGAGTTATTATTAGAACTTAAAAACTTTTATTTTATGGATTTATTATTTTTTATTATCATTTTAATAATCGTCCTAGTTGTGTTTTTTGTAACTTTTAGGCTTCTAAAAGTTCCTTTCAGGAGAATCATTATCGGCTCTCTGGGTTTAATTATAGGGCTTTTGGTCTCTGTTCTTTTGAATACGGCAGTTTCTAGGATTCCCGGCATCTTTGGCCAATTCTTGCCGGTGGTTATTTCCTTTTTGTTTGGTATTGCCGGAGTTTATATTTTTATCGCTCAAGAAGAAATTATTTCGCAGTTTTTTAGAGGGATCTTAAAAGAAATAAAATTATTAAGAGCGATCCCGCAAGAAATAAAGGAAAAAAGAAAGATTTCCAATATTCCGGAGCTGATTGTAGATACCAGTGTCATTATTGACGGCCGCTTAGAAGATATTTTAAAAACAGGTTTTATTTTAGGCAATTTAGTTGTTCCCAAAGCCGTTATAGACGAGCTTCATAAAATATCAGATTCCAAAGATTCTTTAAAGAGGAGCCGTGGGAGAAGAGGATTGGAGATTTTGGACAGGATTCAAAAAATGAGGGAAGTAAATTTGGAAATTTTAGAGGATGAGTTTCCAGAAGTAAAAGGAGTAGATCAAAAGTTAGTAAAAATTGCTAAAGCCAAAAAGGCGTACATTTTAACAGTGGATTATAATTTAAATAAAGTAGCCCAAATACAAAAAGTTTTAGTTCTAAATATTAACGAATTGGCTAATGCTTTACGAGCCGTGGTTTTGCCTGGAGAAATGTTAGAGATAAAAATTGTTCAAGAAGGGAAAGAAAAAGGACAAGGGATCGGTTATTTTCCCGATGGGACAATGGTTGTTATTGAAGGAGGCGAAAAATTAATCGGCAAGACAGTTGATGCCGAAGTTTCAAGAATTTTTCAAACAGTTGCCGGCCGAATGATTTTTGCCGAACCAAAAGAAGTAAAAGGTAGAGGCTAAATATTCGGCCAGAAAACACGCTATCAATTTTCCCAGCGAGAAAATGCGCTTGTTACTCGGCCTCGCTCTTCGCCTACGGCGAAACCATGCCCGCTCGGCCTGCTGCGACGGTTTTCTTGGCCAAATATTTAGCCTAGAATAAAAAAAATGAAGAGGAAATAAAAGAAAGATTTTCCAAAATGAATAATAATAAAATGTCTTTTCAAAAGAGAATAAGAAGCAAACGGTTAAGGCGAGAATTTTTTAACCGAGCTACTATAAAAGTAGCTAAAGAACTTTTGGGTAAATATATTGTAAGGGTTATGGGCGGCAAAAAAATAATCGGCAAAATTGTGGAAACAGAGGCATATGTTGGGGTTGATGATTTGGCTTGTCATGCATCCTGCGGGAGGACTCCAAGAACCGAAACATTATTTGGTTTGCCGGGGATCGCCTACATATATTTAATCTATGGAATGTACTATTGTTTTAATGTTGTTACCGAAAAAAAAGAATTTCCGGCGGCAGTTTTAATAAGAGCCGTAGAGCCAAGATTAAGAATTAAAGAAAAGTTAGCATCCGGTCCCGGGAAATTATGCCAATATTTTAAAATTGATAAGTCGCTAAACGCTGAAGATTTAACGGTTTCAAAAGAATTATGGATAGAAGATCAGGGAGAAAAAGTTAAGCCCGGGCAAATCATTTTCAAAGAAAGAGTTGGCGTAGATTATGCCAAACATTGCGCAAATTACCCTTGGCGATTTTATCTAAAAGATAATATTTTCGTGTCAAAGAAATAATACTCTTGTTTTGGTTCTCTTTTTTTGTTATAATGTGAGGTCTTTAAGAAAGGGGGCTTTATGTCAGAAAATATTTGCATAGAATGCATCAATATATTCAAAGATATCACCGAAGAAGAAAAACGCAAAATAGTTTCTCATTTTAGGAAGAAAAAATACAATAAAGGTGAAATGATCTTTACTCCTTATGAAGATTTTGAAAATCTTTGTATGATCTACAAAGGCGAAGTTTTAATTTATCAGATATCTGCCGAAGGTAAAAAGATAATCATAGATATTCTAAAAGACGGCGATATGCTATCAAATTTTTCTTTATACTTTGATTCCTCGGTTAAAGTTACTGATTTCGCCGAAGCAATTACCAATTCGGAAATATATATAATAAGTAAGGAAGAATTTTTGGATATAATTTCCGAATATCCCAATGTAGCCTTAGGAGTTATTAAAGAATTAGGGCGAAAATTAAATGAAGCCGATTCTAAGATAAGAGATCTAGCCTTAAACAATGCTACCATAAGGGCAATAAATGAGCTCTTAAGGCTTAGTAAAAAATTAGGGATTGAAACCCAAAAAGGAATTAAAATAGATACCCATTTAACTCACGAAGAGTTTGCTCATATGATTGGAACTTCCAGGGAAACCGCCACCAAGGTTTTGCGAAAACTTTTAGGCTTATCCTTTATTGAATTATCCAAAGATAAACGCATCATTATTAATTCGGAGAAAATAAAAGAGCCAATTTAGAGACCGTTTTTACTTTTAGCTCTTTTTATGAAATCCCCAAATTAAAGTGATCTAGGTCACAGACACGAATTTTTAAAAGTGTAAAAATGAGTGTGGAATTAGATCAGATGTGGAAGCTCTCGGTCATTTAAATTAAAAATAAAATAAAAAGTTGATTTCGCTATTTAGGTTGAGGCTTAAATAGGGATCACAAAATATTTGCAAAGGATTTGAGATTCTTCTACAAACTCTAATTCTACCTAGCCCTTATACAAGGGCTAGGTTTTTGTTACATTTGACTTGCCAAAAACTTAACATGGTTTACATA
Organism: bacterium; assembly: GCA_037442065.1. GTDB lineage: Bacteria > Patescibacteriota > CPR2_A > CG2-30-33-46 > CG2-30-33-46 > JBBIQZ01. The sequence continues at coordinate 22,699 of JBBIQZ010000001.1, forward strand.
TTTGCTGCTATGATTATAGCGAAATAGAGCAAAATCGATACTGCCTCCCTGGGCTTTATTAACTGCAAGGTAATTTGCGGCAGTAAATATGGAGTCGTAAACACTATTAATTCTTGCTTGGCCGTCACCGTCACCATCTATAGCATAAGCTCTAAACGTGCTGGGAATAAACTGCATTGGGCCAGTAGCTCCGCGATTGCTTTGTTTGGAAGTATCGCCACTTTGGCCGGTTTCTACTTTATGAATAGCCGCTAAGACTTGCCAATCTATTCCATATTTTTGTCCAGCCGCCTTATAGATTTTAATAAAATCGCCCTTATAACCAATTTCTGTTTTAACTTGAGGAACTGGGGGTGCTGGAATTTCTAAAGGAGTAGGTTGCGCCAATACCCGAGGCTTAAGATGAGGCAGCTTTTCTCCTTCTAATTTTTTTATTTGCTCTTTTTGCGTGTTGCTTAACAAAGGTATATCAAATCTTTGTGTTTGAGCCTCTGCTTTGTTTATCATGCTTGTTAAAATGAACATGCTTACAAAGGCTAAAATTCTAAATTTACTCATTTAATTTTATCTCCTGCTTTAGGCAGGCTTTCTCCTTTCTGGGGATTTTTCCCCAAAAAATAAAAATAGGCATTAATTTATGCCTATTTCGTAAAGGGGGTAGTATAGCAAACATTTGTATTTTTGTCAATACTTTTATAATTTGGTAATATTTTTAGTAGATTTAGGTTAAAATTGCATTTAAAGCTTTTTTTCTTTGTTGTTAAAATAAAAAAAAGATTATGGAAGATATTTTTTGTAAAATTGTAAAAGGAGAAATTGAGTCAGTTAAAATTTGGGAAGATCAAGATTTTTTAGCAATTTTAGATGTTTTTCCGAACACAGAGGGCATGACTTTAGTTTTAACAAAGAAGCATTTTGATTCCGACGTTGTTTTGATGCCTGATCTAATTTTCCAAAAATTTATGTTGGCCGCTAAAAAAGTGGCTAAAATTTTAAAAAAAGGGCTAGATGTTAAAAGAGTTGCTATAGTTGCAGAAGGTATGGGAGTAAACCATGCGCATATAAAGCTTTATCCTTTGCATGGCTTAGAGGAAGAATTTAAGGAAATTGTGCCGAAGAAAAAAATATTTTTTAAAAGATACGAAGGGTATCTTTCAACTCGTCTTGGCCCCCCCGCTGATATTTCAAAGCTTAAGAAACTGGCTTTAGATATAAAGAGAAAATCTCGTTAAACGCAAAAGTCATTTGATTCTTTTTGGTTTGACAAGTATATCCCGTAATATCCTAATTAAAGCCTGAAACCTGAGCGTAGATTCTTCTCAAAATTATCCATAATTTATAGTTAGTATGTTGATCTATGGGATTATACGGGGTATACTTAAATACAGTAAGCTGTAAAGCTAAACAGAAAGAAATAAAGCTTAAAAAGGAGGTTTAGTTGCAGGAAGTAGTAAAGAAAGAACACGAATCTTTCGAAAATTTATTCAGACGTTTTAATAGAAGAGTTCAGCAGAGCGGTAAGCTGTCCCTTGCTAAACGTAACCAATTTTTTGAAAAGCCCTTAAGCAAATCAAAAAGAAGAGAAGAAGCCTTAAGGAAATCAAAAATTAAAAATATTAGAAAAACAAGGCAAGGAAGACGATATGAAAGTTCTAGAAAAGATAGATGAGGATTTAAAAGGCGCTTTAAAAAATAAAGACGAAGTAACTTTATCTACTCTCCGTCTTTTAAAAGCGGTTTTTAAGAATAAAGAAATAGAACAGCGAGAAGAGCTTAAAGAAGAGCAAGTTTTGGATATAATTTTAAAGGAAATCAAAAAAAGAAAAGAGTCTTTTAGAATCTATAAAGATGCTGGTAGGGAAGAGCTGGCGGATAAAGAGAAAAGAGAATTAGAAATTTTACAAAAATATGCTCCTCAAGAAATGCCGGAGGAGGAGTTAGACAGGGTAATAAAGGAAGAAATTTCCGTCCTAGAAGACCCCGGGTTAAAAGACATAGGGAAAGTTATGTCAAAAGTAATGCCCAAGGTTAAAGGAAGGGTAGACGGGAGCGTGGTTTCAAAAAAAGTGGCCGAATTGTTAAAATAGGTCATCATGGAAAAAGAAAAGAGAAACTCTTATTTTAAAAAGCTGTCCAGTTTTTTTGCTGTGGCTTTACTTTTATTACTACTTGCCAATCTTTTGGCTATTTCTAATATTTTTATTCCTAAAGAAGAGGTTAGAGCTGGTACCGTGGCCGAAAAGACAATAAAATCACCTAAAAACATTTATTTTAAAAGCAAAATCAAAACCAAAGAAGCACAAGACAGAGCGGCCGCAAAAGTTGAGAAAGTTTACAAATTTGATTCTGATATTTTAAATCAGCAAAAAAACAAAGCTTTAGAATACTTTAAGAAAATAGATGAAGCAAAAAGTAGTAGTAATCCCGATAAGGAAGGATTGATTACAAATATTGCCAACTTAGATTTATCCACAGAGTCGGTTTCTTATATCGCTAATCTAAAAGATGAGGATTGGCAAAGTTATAAAACAAAATTCTTAAACCTGTTAGATGAATTGGAAGGAAAAGAAAGAATCAAAAATGACGAAAAGATTCCGCAGGATTTACTTGAAGGAGAAATCTCTAAATTTTTTTCTGCCTTAGACTATTTGTCTGCCGCTGAATTAGCCAACGCTTTTGTCATTCCTAATTATATTTTTTCCAAAGAAGAAACCGACAAGGCAGTTGAGGCGGTAAAGGCTGATGTAGAGCCGGTTTCTCTTCTTTTAGCTCAAGATGAAGTGATTGTTAGACAAGGAGAAATCATAAACGATTTATCGCTAGAAAAGCTGGAAGCAGCAGGACTTAAGAAAGCAAGCCTTTTTGACCCTAAAACAATCGGAACGATTATTATTTCTACGATATTAGCTTTTCTTATCATTTTTTATTTCTGGTATTTTTATAATTATTCCGGTTCGTCAAGTATTTCTTCCCTGAAAGCATTATCAATTTTTACTGTTTTTTTTCTAGTTACTATTTTAGCTTTTCAGATTTTAACTCCTCTAAAACCAATAATGGCTTACATTATTCCGGTTGCCGCTCCAGTAATGCTTTTGTCTATCTTGGTTTCTTCTGAAGTAGCCATATTCTCGGCGATAATTTTTTCTGTTTTTTTAGGGATTATTTCAACTAGTTCTTTAGAGCTTTCGGTAATATATTTAGTTACTTCATTGGTGGGTATTTATCTTTTAAAAAATGTTAAAAAAATTGAAGATATTTTTCGGGCTGGTTTTTTTCTGGCATTTTTTAATTTTTCAACTGCTGTTTCTTTCCAGCTTTTAACCGGAAGTATTTCTTTAAGGACAATTTCGGTTCTATTAGGGGCGGCATCTATTTATGGCTTGGGAGCGGTTGTTTTAATTATAGGGACTCTTCTTTTTTGGGGTAATCTTTTTAAAGTTACAACCATCTTGGAACTTTTAGAATTAGAAAATCCAAGCCAAGATCTTCTAAAAGAACTTTCCTTAAAAGCCCCCGGAACTTATCATCACAGCATCTTGGTTTCTAACCTTGCCGAGAGAGCGGCGGGTGACATAAAAGCGGATTCTCTTTTAGTAAGAGTAGGAGCTCTTTATCATGATATAGGAAAGACTTTAAATCCTTTATATTTTATAGAAAATCAAAAACGTTTTGATATCCATAAAAAATTAAAAGACCCCCAAAAAAGCGCCGAAATTATCAAAGCGCATGTTAAGGATGGCTATGATTTGGGAAAAAAGAAAAATTTGCCAAGAGAAATTTTACACTTTATAGAAAGCCATCATGGGACTTCTGAAGTTTTCTATTTTCTCTCAAAGGCAAAGGAAGCCAAAATAAAAATTGATCTTTCAAAGTTTTCTTATGACGGTCCATTGCCCCAAACAAAAGAGGCGGCAATCTTAATGCTTGCAGATTCTATTGAAGCAAAGGTAAGGGCCAGCGAAGAACTAAGCGAAAAAAACATTGAAGAAATGATTTCAGGAATAATTGACTTAAAACTAAAAAGTAATCAGTTAAGCGATTCAGATTTATCATTAAAGGATCTTAAGACTTTAAAGCAGTCGTTTATCAATACTTTAAAATCAATGTATCACAAGAGAATAGAATACCCAGATGAAAAATCATAAAATAAATATAATATTTTTTGATAAAATCAAAACCAACAAAGAACTGCTTTTTAAAATCATAAAAAGATTAATAGAAGAAAAAAATATAAAGCAAAAAGTTTCTGTTTCTTTAGTCTTAGTAAACAGCAAAACTATAAAGGAACTTAATAAAATTTTTAGGAAAAAAAATAAAGTTACTTCTGTATTATCTTTTCCGTTATTGGCTAGGCAGAAGTTTATAACCGGTAGCAAAGAAATGTCACTTGGTGATATAATTATAAACATTGAAAATTTAAAGAAGGAAAAAGAGTTTAAAAAAAAGTTAAAGGAAAATATTACTCATTCCTTCCTACATTTATTAAAATTTTCCCATAAAGATATGGAAAAAGAAGAAAAAAAATTAATAGAGGCTTTAAGTGATATTTAAAAAAATAAAAAATAGTTTTAAGTATGCTTGGACTGGCTTTATATTTTTTATCAAAGAAAGGAATATTAAAATTCATCTTTTAGTAGCTTTGCTGGTTATTATCTTAGGAATAGTATTAAGTATTAATACTTTAGAATGGGCATTGATAACCATTTCTATAATGGTTGTTATTAGTTTAGAAATAATAAACACGGTTATTGAAAATATTTTTGATTTATTTCATCCAGAGAAAGACGGTCGGATCATGATTATTAAAGATTTAGCAGCCGCAGCAGTTTTTGTTTCCGCTATCGGGGCAGTAATCATCGGTTTAATTATCTTCTTGCCTTTAATCTTTCAAAGGTTGCAGTAAAGACATTTTGTTTTTATAATAGATTTAAATTGAGATTTAAGGAGTTAATTTGGGGCAATCTAATTTCGTTGTAGGCTTAGATATTGGTACTACCAAAGTTTGTACGGTGGTAGCTAAGAAAAATAATAATAATCCTAAAATAGATATTGTTGGTGTTGGTACGGCACCAACAAAAGGACTTAGGCGAGGAGTTGTTATTGATGTTGAAGAAACTGTCACCAGCATAAGCGCAGCTTTAGAAAAAGCCGAAAGAATGGCTGGTACCACAATTGATCATACTTATATTTCTGTCGGCGGACCTCACATAGAATCCTTAGATAACAAAGGTGTTGTGGCTATTGCTGGTAGGGAAGGAGAAATTACTTTAGAAGACGAAGAAAGAACAGTTGAAGCCGCTTCGGCAATTTCTTTATCTCCCAATAAAGAGATACTCCATGTGGTTCCTCAAACTTTCACAGTTGATGATCAAGAGGGGATTAAAGATCCCGTTGGTATGATGGGTTCAAGGCTTGAAGTTTCAACTCACATTATCCAAGGATCGACTCCAATAATCCGTAATTTAAATAAATGTGTTGATCAAGCAGGAATAGATGTTTTAGGAATGGTAGCTGTTCCTATTGCCTGCAGTATGTCTGTTTTGTCAAAAAGACAAAAAGAGCTAGGATGCGCTCTAATTGATTTAGGCGGCGGAACAACGAGCATAGCTGTTTTTGAAGAGGGCAATATAATAGGAAGTAAAGTATTACCAGTGGGAGCAAATCATATAACCAACGATATTGCTATAGGGCTTAGAACCTCTGTTGATATAGCCGAACGGGTAAAAATAGAACACGGCGTTGCTTTAAAAAAAGATATTGATAAGAAGGACGAAATAGATCTTTCTGGTTTTTCTAAAATAGAGGATAGTACAGTTAAAAGGATTGATGTGGTGGAAATTATTGAGGCAAGGCTTTCCGAAATTTTTTCTCTTGTTCGAAAAGAATTAAACAAAATCAAAAAGGGAAGCCTATTACCAGGAGGAGTTATCTTAACCGGTGGCGGAGCTAAACTTCCGGCAATTGTTGATTTTGCAAAAAATGAATTAAACTTGCCGGCCCAAATAGGTTTTCCCAGAGATATACAGGGGATTGTTGATAGGGTAGATGATCCTTCTTTCGCTACTCCTTTAGGACTTGTTATGTGGGCGTTTGAACAAGGGCAAGAAGATAAAACAATGTTTAAAAATATTAAAGATATTCCTTTAGAGGGAGCAAAGTTTATTAAGAAATTGTTTAAGAATTTTCTACCCTAAAGAAACGAAATTATCTAAAATAGCTGGTAAACAAAAAAGGGCTTGCCAACTATTTTTTTTATGCTATACTTTTCTATAAAGAGGTTTGAACAAGAATTTATTCCAAAGTTTTAAGGAAAATTTTTACTAATAAATTACTGAACAAATTAGTTGTTCATAAGTTTTTAGGCAAGTAGGAGGTAAACAAATGGAAGTAAAACCAGATATCGAAACCTTTGCAAGGATCAAGGTTGTTGGTGTCGGCGGCGGTGGAACAATGGCAGTTAACAGAATGATTAATTCAAAATTAAAGGGGGTAGAATTTATTTGTGTAAACACCGATGCTCAATCTTTACATTTTTCTGAAGCCCCCCAAAAAATTCATATTGGTAAAGAAATAACCCGCGGATTAGGAGCTGGTTCTGATCCGGAAATCGGGAAAAAGTCAGCAGAAGAAAGTAAGGAAGAAATTGTCGAAGCCCTTTCCGGTGCTGACATGGTATTTATAACTTATGGTCTAGGTGGTGGAACAGGTACCGGAGCTGGTCCTGTAGTTGCCGAGGCCGCAAAGAGTGCCGGCGCCCTAACGGTTGCCGTTGTTACTAAACCCTTTGGTTTTGAAGGACAAAAAAGAAAAATAGTAGCCGACTCGGGGTTAGTTGATTTAAGGGAAAAGGTAGATACTTTAATAACTATTCCCAATGATAGAGTTTTACAAATTGTTGATAAAAAAACTTCCATGCTAGACGCTTTTAAAATAGTAGATGATGTTTTGCGTCAAGGCGTGCAGGGGATAGCCGATTTAATTACAATGCATGGAATGGTTAATGTAGACTTTGCCGACGTGAAAACAATAATGGCAGAAGCCGGATCTGCTTTGATGGGTATCGGCGTAGCCTCTGGTGATAACAGGGCCGCTGAGGCCGCAAAAGCCGCAATAGACAGCCCGCTTTTGGATCTTTCTATCGATGGCGCCAAAGGAGTTTTATTTAATGTAACTGGCGGTTACGATTTAGGAATGCATGAAATTGATGAAGCGGCTCATATCATAACCGAAGCAACCGATCCAGAAGTAAATATTATTTTCGGTGCCGTTATAGATGAAAGTATGCAAGGCGAAATAAAGATTACAGTTATTGCTACCGGTTTTGACAGCAAGCAATCCAAGAAAGATCAGGCAATGACAGACTTGCATTTAAATGAAGCCTTTGAAACAGAAACTCAACCATTTAAAAACGATGATTTATTAAAAGAAGATTCACGGCCAGTAAAAAGAGTAAGTTTAGATTCAGAAAAGGATACAAAGGAGCCCGAAGGTCTTTCCTCTCAAGAAGATGATGAATTTGATGTCCCGGCATTTATCAGAAGAAAGCTTAAAAAATAAATTGATAGATTTTTAAAATGAGGGTCTTGCGACCTTCATTTTTTTTGTGGTACTTTAAGAATATCATTTTAAAAAGGAAAAATTATGCATAAAAAGCTTTTTATTCCCGGGCCAACGGAAGTTAGGGAAGATGTTTTAAAAGAAATGGTTCATCCTATAATTGGTCATCGGTCCGAAGAGTTTAAAAATCTTCATAACCAAACGGTTTTAAAATTACAAAAACTTTTAGAAACCGAAAACCCCGTTTTTCTATCGGGTTCTTCTGCTTTAGGGGTTATGGAGGGTTGTGCCAGGAATACGGTAAGGGAAGGTAAGAAAGCTTTAAATTTGGTAAACGGCGCTTTTTCGGAAAAGTGGTCTAAGATTTTTAAATCCAATGGCAAAGAATCTCAAGTCATAGAAGTAGAATGGGGAAAAGCTATAAAACCGGAAATGGTAAAAGAAGCCTTAGAAAAAGATTCTTATGATGCGGTTTGTTTGACTCATAATGAAACTTCCACCGGAGTTTTAAGTCCCTTAGAAGAAATTGCTAAGGTTGTAAAAGAATATCCTGACACTTTATTTTTAGTTGATGCAGTTTCTTCCATGGCAGGTACTCCTATTAAAGTAGACGAGTGGGGAATAGATGTTGTGTTAGCCAGTGTTCAAAAAGCTTTAGCGACCCCCCCGGGTTTGGCAGTATTTTCAGCAAGCGAGAAGGCTTTAAAAAGAGCGGAGGAGGTTAAAGATCGGGGAACTTATTTTGATTTTCTTCAATTTTTAAAATATTTTGAAAAGGGGCAAACTATTTCCACCGGACCAATTTCTCAAATTTTTGCTTTATCAAAAGAGCTGGATGTTATTTTTAAAGAAGGTTTAGAGAACCGATTTAAAAGGCATTTAGAAATGGCTAAAATGGTAAAGGAGTGGGCCAATAAAAATTTTGTCGATTTTGCCGAAAGCGGTTTTTCGTCTCCAACTTTAACAACTATAAAAAATACTAAAAATATAGACATTAAAAACTTAAACGAAGAACTTTCTAAAAGAGGAAAAGTAATTTCTAACGGTTATGGAAAATTAAAAGATACAACTTTTAGAATTTCTCATATGGGAGAAATTTATCCCGAAGACATAAAAGGCTTACTGGAAGACCTAGACAAGATTTTAAATTTAAATTAATATCTTATTATGAAAATTTTAATAACAGATAAAATATCACCAAAAGCAATTGAGATTTTAGAAAAGGAAGAAGGCATTGAATTTGAAGAGAAATTGGGTTTATCTAAAGAGGAGCTTCAAAATATTATTGAACCATTCAATGCTTTGATAATAAGAAGCTCGGTTAAAATAGATTCCGATGTTTTAGAAAGAGCTAAAAATTTAAAAGTTATCGGCCGGGCCGGAGTTGGGGTTGATAATGTTGATCTAGAAGCGGCAACAAAAAAAGGAATTTATGTTTTAAATACTCCTTTAGGAAATGTTAATTCTGCCGCCGAGCATACTATTGCTATGATTTTAAGCTTGTCTCGGCATATTCACGAAGCCCATCATTCTTTAAAGAGGGAAAGAAAATGGGACAGGAAATCATATGTCGGAACAGAGGTTAAAGGTAAAACTTTAGGAGTTGTTGGATTTGGGCATGTTGGAAGAATAGTTACCGAAATTGCCGCAAAAGGCTTAAAAATGAAAGTTTTGGTTTTTGATCCTTTTACTAAAGAAGATGATGTTAAGGAACTAGGGGGAGAGCTAACAGATTTTGATAATCTTATTAAAGTATCAGATTTTATAACCGTTCATACTCCATTAACTCCAGAAACTAGAAATTTGATAGACGAAAAAGAATTTGAAAAAATGAAAGATGGCGTAAAAATTGTAAACGTTGCTAGAGGTGGAATTATAAACGAAACGGCATTGGTAAAAGCACTAGAAGACGGCAAGGTGGGTGGTGCGGCAATTGATGTTTGGGAAGAAGAACCGGCAACCGAACATGAACTTTTAGAATTACCTAATGTTCTAGTAACTCCTCATTTAGGGGCATCAACAGTGGAAGCTTTAGAAAATGTAACCATTGATATTGCCAATCAAGTCATAGATGCTTTAAAAAATGAGGTTTATGAAAATGTGGTAAACAAAGCGCTTTTAAAAAAATAATTTTTTAAAAATTTAATCTAAAGGAAATCGGCCGCAGTACGGCCGATTTTGTGATTGCACCTTAAATTAAAGGTTACTAAACTATCTGTTAAATTTTATAAGCTAGTTAAAAATAACCTCTGCAAAGCCATTTTTAGACTACTTGACACTAATTTTTATATACAATATATTGTATAATAACAATTAACTAATATACTATATATTGTGGTAAAAAAGTTATTGACAGGTTATAGGCCAAGTATTATTTTATAAAAAAGGACTTGTTTTTGCCACGATTAAGGGGAAACAAATGAAGTGTCCTAGTTGCCTTTCGGACAATACCAAAGTTATCGATTCTCGGGATGTAGACGATTTTCGAGCTATCCGAAGAAGAAGAGAATGCTTAAAATGTAAAAATCGTTTTACAACCTATGAAAGAGTGGAACTTCAAAATCTCTTAGTGATAAAGAAAGATGGCCGTAGAGAAAGTTACGACAGAAACAAGTTAGAAAATGGTATTTTAAAAGCTTGTGAAAAACGACCGATTTCTAAAGAGCAAATTGATAAGATGCTTTCAGGCATAGAAAGAAAGCTGCAATCTACCTGCGATACCGAAATTAAAAGCAAGCAAATTGGCGAATTGGCCATAAAAGCATTAAAAAAAGTTGACAAGGTAGCTTATATTCGTTTTGCATCCGTTTATAAATCGTTTGATGATTTAAAATCATTCGAAGAAGAATTAAAGGGGTTGAAAAAAAGGAAGTTAATAAAGAGGTAAAAGTGACCACCGACGACAGCAGAATTTTTCATTATCTAGTTAGAGAAATAGAAAACACTGGTTTGCCAAAAGAAGCAGTTGAAGAAATTATTGAAGTTGTTGGCAAGAAATTTGAAAAATACAAAAGAACTTCCAAAGGCCAGCTGGAAATGACCGAAATTATTAAGGTGGTTAAAGAAAAAGAAGAATATAAGGACTCAACAGATCTGCATCTTTTGGTTTCAGCGCCGACTAAAGGAGAAATTTCTGACTGGGACAAAAAAAGGATAACGGATGCTTTAATAAAAGAAGCTCAACTTTCAGAAGAAGAAGCCGAAGATATTGCTTTTGCTGTCGAGAAAAAAGTCTTTTCAGCAGGCATTAGGACTATCAATGTAAATTTTTTAAGAGAGTTGGTTGACAACGAATTATTTGAAAGGGGCTACCAAACAAAACTTCAGAAACAAGAAGTTATTGGTATGTCCACTTATAATATTAACCAGCTTATTTTTTCTAATACAAAAGAAAATTCAAATATAAAATCTAACAATCCAGAGGCTGTAAACTTAGGGATTGCCGAGACAATCTTAAAACAATATGCTTTAAAAGAAGTTTTTTCTCCGGAGGTTGCCGATGCCCATATGAAGGGGGTGGTTCATCTTCATGATTTAGGTTATCCGGTTAGGGCTTATTGCTCGGCTCACTCAATAGAGTATATAAAAAAGTACGGTTTAAGGCTTGATAATCTTTCAACCGCTTCCTCTCCGCCAAAATATGCTTCTACTTTAACTGGTCATATAAATACCTTTTTGGCCTCTATGCAGGCTTATTATGCCGGAGCCCTGGGTTTAGCTTATGTTAATATTTTTTATGCCCCTTTATTAGTCGGCAAAACAGAAGAGGAGTTAAAACAAGAAGCTCAATATTTGATATTCTCTTGTTCCCAAAATGCTTTTTCTAGAGGCGGGCAAACTTTATTTATTGATTTCAATGTTCATTTAGGAATTCCTGATTATCTAAAAGATGTTCCGGCCATTGGAGCAAAAGGTAAATACACCGGTAAAGGATATGGCGCTTACGAAAAAGAAGCCCAAGCATTCCTTAAGGCAATGATGGATGTGTGGAGGGAGGGCGACGTTGACGGCAAGCCTTTTCCATTTCCTAAAATGAATCTTCACGTTGACGAAAAAGCTTTCAAAGAACCCAAACAGCGAGAACTTTTAGAGTATGCTTGTAAAATTTCTTCAGAAAACGGCGCTCCTTATTTTGTGTTTGACCGCGACAAAGTTAATCTTTCAATGTGTTGCCGTTTAAAAACGAATATTACCGATAAATATGTAATAGAACATCCGGAAAGCATGCGGTTTTGCGGGTTTCAAAATGTTACTGTAAATTTACCCCAAGCTGCTTATCGGGCTGGCAGAATTAGTAAAGGTGATTCTGATTTGGTAATTGAGGAAGTTAAAAAAGCGATGGATATTGCCATGAAAGCCCATTTTGAAAAAAAGGAATTCATTCAAAGTTTAATGGAACCGGGCAGGCCAATGGCCCAAGCCGGCAAATTAACGGCAGACGGCAGACCTTACATCGATTTAGAAAAAGCCAGCTACATAATTGGAATGATTGGTTTAAACGAATGCGTTAAATACATAATCGGAAAACCGCTGCATCAAGACGATGAGGCTTTAAGGTTGGGTCTTAAAATTATCGGTGCGATGTATCTTAAGGCTAAAGAGTACGAAAAAGAAACAGGCTTAAAGGTGGTTCTAGAAGAGACGCCAGCTGAGTCAACTTCTTTGCGATTAGCCAAGGTAGATTTAAAAGATTATCCAGAATCGCAATATTATGTTAAAGGTGATGTTGAGTCAGGAACCGTTTATTACACAAACAGCGTTCATTTGGAAGCCGACGCGCCGGTTGATATTACCGAAAGGATTGAAAAGCAAGGAAAATTTAATAATTTGATAGAAGCAGGCTGCATTACCCATGTTTTTCTAGGCGAGCAGAGACCTTCTGCGGAAAGTATTTATTTATTAGTTAAAAGGACTTGGGACAATACTTCATCAGCTCAAATAGTTATTTCGCCGGAGTTTACTGTTTGCAATGACTGCCAAAAGGTTAGCGCCGGATATAAAAGGGAAGTTAATAAACCCGGTATTATCAAGAATAAGATTTTAAGAAATGATATAATTTGGTATAAGTGTCCTTTGTGTGGCTTTGAGGCAGAAGCCTTATATAAAGGGACCCAAGATAATGTTTCACTTGATGAGCAATATATCATTTGCGGTGATGGAGAAAAAGGCGGCTGTAAAAAAATTATAAATCTAAGCGTTTCTAAGATGCTGGAAAAAGGGTTTTTGAAAAAGAAGGAGAAAAAAAGAAAAATTAACAAAATAAATTAATTTAGGACCCGTCCTCACCTCCAGTTTCTGACGGGTCTCAGCCCGCGATAAAGAATGGATATTTCGCGGCCTCGAAAGGAGAAAATATGACCGACTTAAAAATTTTAACCAAAGAAGAAATTCATGAATTAGCCCATAAGGAAGGCGGCAGTTTAGCCACTTGTCCTTTTTGCGGTTCGGAAAATGTTTATGGAATTTCTAGAGTTGTAGGTTATTATTCCCCAATTAATAATTGGAATTTATCCAAAAAAGCAGAGTTTGACGCCCGTCAGCAAGGCGATTACAGATTATAAAATAAATTTTTTAATTCAGTTTTAATTTCATAAATTATGAGAGTTTTAGTTTTTACCAAAAAAACTTGCCCTAAGTGTCCGCCAGCGAAAGAATTGGCTTCTTTGCTAAAAGATAAAGAGGTTGATGTTTCTCTATACGATTTAGAAACAGCTGACGGTTTAGCCGAAGCTTCAATGTATGGGGTGATGGCGACACCAACAATTATTATTGTTGGCGAAAAGGGAACGGAAAAAAAATCTTTTAGAGGAGTCGTTCCGTCTTTAGAAGAGGTAATGGGGGTTTTATAATATGTCTTTAGGGATAAAAGGATTTAATCCTACATCGTTAATAGACTGGCCCGGCAAAATTGCAGCCGTTATTTTTTTGCCCGGCTGCAACTTTCGCTGCCACTATTGCTGCAACCCCGAGTTTCTAAGCGGATTTGATAAAATTAAAGATATTGACGATGATGTTATTTTTGGTTTTTTAGAAAAGAAAAAGAAGTGGCTTGATGGCGTAGTGATGCTGGGCGGTGAACCAACTATTCATAAAAATTTCTGGACGATTATCGAAAAAATTAAAAGTTTAGGATTAAAAATTGCTGTTCACACAAACGGTACTAATCCAAAATGTCTTAAGGAGCTTTTAGGAAAAGATTTGGTTTCTTTTTTTGCTATGGACATAAAAGCACCTTTGGATTCTTACAAAAAAGTGGTGGATGTTGAATTTGATTCTGAAGCCATCAAGGAAAGTGTTCAAATTATAAAAAATTCTAACATTGATTATGAATTTAGAACCACAGTTGTTCCTGGACTTTTAGACAAAGAAGATATTGCAAAAATTAGTAAATGGCTTTCGGGCTCTAAGAAATATTTTATCCAGCAATTCAAGCCCGAAAAAGTACTAGATCTAAAATATAAACTGGTTGTTCCTTTTAAAGTTCCTAGCCTTTTGGAATTTAAAAAGATTGCCGAGCCTTATTTTGAAAAAGTAGAAATCCGCGGAATCTAATCCGTCAGAGACGGATAAATTCCAAGCACGAAGCACCAAATCCCAAACAAATTCCAAATTCCAATTACCAAATAATCGAAACAGGTTTTGGTTATTGAGATTTTGGTCATTGTGATTTATTTGACATTTGTAATTTGTTATTTGGAATTTAGAGATTTATAATATATCTATGTTAAATTTACTTGTTACTGCTATTGATATTTTTACCGAACTTATGGTTATTTTTATTTTTGTTAGAGTGATTCTTTCTTGGTTTACGGTAAAAAATAGGTTTGCTGAATTAATTTTTGAATTAACAGATCCAATTCTTTCGCCTATACGAAAGATTCTTCCTAAGGCTTCTTTTTTGGATTTTTCGCCCCTTGTAGCAATTTTACTGCTTCAAGGTTTTCAATATTTAATACACGTTTTAACTAAGATTCCTTATTGATGAAGATTTCTGTAAAAGTTATTACCAAAGCAAGCGAAAATAAAGTTGAGTACGATAAAGAAAATAAAGTTTATAAAGTAAAAGTTACGGTTCTGCCGGAAAAAGGAAAAGCAAATAAGAAGGTAATAGAACTCTTAGCTAAGTATTTTAAGAAAAACAAAAAAGATTTTTTGATTCTGTCTGGTAAAAGCTCTAGCAAGAAGATTGTGGAGGTAAAGTAGTATCTCTTTTCTACCTTTTGACGATACAAAATTAGGAGATTTTTTGCTATTATACTTATATGTTTAAACCAGTTGATCCAAAAGTGGATTTTGTAAAGCTTGAGCACGAAATAATCGACTTTTGGGCTAAAAATAAGATTCAAGAAAAGTATCTTTTAAAAAACGAAAGTTCTAAAGAACTTTTTAGGTTTTTAGATGGACCGATAACCGCTAATAATCCGATGGGTGTTCATCATGCCTGGGGAAGAACTTACAAAGATTTATGGCAGCGATTTTTTACTATGAAAGGCAAACGTCAGCGCTACCAAAATGGCTTTGATTGCCAAGGGTTATGGGTTGAGGTGGAAGTAGAAAAGGATCTTGGGTTTAAAAATAAAAAAGATATTGAAGATTATGGCATTGCCAAGTTTGTTAATAAATGCAAAGAGCGGGTTTTAAAATATTCTAAAATTCAAACCGAGCAATCAAAACGGCTTGGTTATTTTATGGATTGGGATAACTCCTATTACACAATGTCCGACGAAAACAATTTTGCTATTTGGAATTTTTTAAAAAGATGTCATAAAAAAGGATTTTTATACAAAGGCCGTGATGTTGTTCCTTGGTGCATTCGCTGCGGAACCGCCATTTCTCAGCATGAAATTTTAGGGGAAGAGTACAAAGAAATTACCCATAAATCAATTTACCTAAAGCTTCCTTTAAAAGATAAGAAAAACGAGTATTTTTTGGTTTGGACAACAACTCCTTGGACTTTAACTTCCAACACGGCCTTGGCAGTAAATCCGGATTTAGATTATGTAAGAGTTAAAGTAGGAAATGATTATTTTTATCTTTCCAAAGGAACTTTATCAATAATTGAAGCCGAATATGAAGTGTCATCCCAAATGAAAGGGAAGGAACTTTTAGGGATGGAATATGAAGGCCCGTTTAACGAGTTAGAATCACAAGAAGGAGTTTCTCGCAAAGTTATTCCCTGGACTGAAGTTGGCGAGGAAGAGGGGACGGGGATTGTTCACATTGCTCCCGGTTGTGGAGAAGAAGACTTTAAGCTAGGCAAAGAATGCGATTTAGAAATAATTTCTCCTTTAGATGATGCCGGTGTTTATAATCCGGGTTTTGGATTTTTGTCAGGCAAAAGTGTTCGTGATGTAACCGAAGCAATTTTTGAAAACTTAGAATCTAAAGGAAAAGTATTTAAGATCCATGAATACACTCATCGCTATCCAACCTGCTGGCGATGCAAAGAGGAGCTTATTTTTAGGCTGGTTGATGAGTGGTATATTGCTATGGATAAAAAAGATCCGGAAGATAAAGACAAAAGAACCTTAAGGCAACAAATGATTGATAATGCTAAGAAAATTAAATGGATTCCTGGCTTTGGTTTGGATAGGGAATTAGATTGGCTTTCTAATATGCATGATTGGCTTATTTCCAAAAAAAGGTATTGGGGATTGGCTTTGCCGATTTACGAATGTTCCTGCGGCCATTTTGAAGTTATCGGTTCTAAGGAAGAACTTAAAGAAAAGGCTTCATCTGGTTGGGGTAAATTTGAAGGGCATTCTCCTCATCGGCCCTGGATTGATGAGGTGAAAATTAAATGTTCAAAATGCGGTAGCGAAGTTAAGCGGATTTTAGACGTTGGAAATCCTTGGCTTGATGC
Organism: bacterium; assembly: GCA_037442065.1. Lineage (GTDB taxonomy): Bacteria > Patescibacteriota > CPR2_A > CG2-30-33-46 > CG2-30-33-46 > JBBIQZ01. The sequence continues at coordinate 39,119 of JBBIQZ010000001.1, forward strand.
CGGCATCGTTCCTTTTTCAACTTTAAATTATTCAAAAGATAAAAAATATTGGGAAGAATGGTTTCCGGCTGATTTTATAACTGAAAGTTTCCCTGGCCAATTTAAGAACTGGTTTTATGCCTTAATCGCTATGGCTACTGTTTTAGAAGATAAGGCGCCCTACAAGACGGTTTTGGGTTTTGCTACCGTTAAGGACGAAAAAGGTGAAGAAATGCATAAATCTAAAGGAAATGCAATTTGGTTTGATGATGCCGCCGAGGAAATTGGGGTTGATGTGATGCGTTTTATGTATTTAAGACAAAATCCGGTTTTTAATCTTCTTTTCGGTTATCATGTTGCCGCCGATGTACGTCGAAAGATTTTAACATTTTGGAATGTTTATTCATTTTTCATAACTTATGCCTCCATTGACAAATGGCAGCCTTTAAAAGAGGGAAGCGATGTTTCTTCGAGACCGCTTTTAGATCGCTGGATTTTGTCAGAACTGAACTCTTTAATTAAATTTTCTGAAGAAGAACTAAGCCAATTTAGGGCTCATCTTTTCATGGAAAGATTAGAGCAGTTTATTGATGATTTATCAACTTGGTATGTAAGGCGTTCCAGAAGAAGATTTTGGAAATCGGAAAATGATAAAGATAAGAATTTAGCTTATCAAACCCTTTATGAAGTTTTACTTTCATTAACGAAAATTTTAGCGCCGGTTATTCCCCATATTGCCGAGGAAGTTTACAAGAATTTGTCCGATAACAAAGAAAGTGTTCATTTAGAAGATTGGCTGGAGACTAACGAAAAGCTAATAGATAGTAAGTTAAGCCAAAAAATGGCAGAAGTTAGGAATATTGTAAGCTCTGGTTTGGCCGCTCGAGCCGAGAAAGGAATTAAGGTAAGGCAGCCCTTGGAGTATGTAGCAGTATTTAGCAAAGAAACTTTATCTTTAGACTTAGAGGAGCTTATAAAGGAAGAATTAAATGTTAAGGAATTAAAGTTTTTTGACGATTTAGAAAACCTGGTTGACGAAATTAATGCTTTAAATTTAACTTGTTCTAAAGAAAGTTTAGAAATTATTGAAGATAGGAATGAAAAAAAACCAACAAGTTTAGTTGCTTTAAATACTAAGATTTCCAAAGAGCTGATTAAAGAAGGTTTAGCTCGCGAGTTGGTTCGCCAAATCCAAGATATGCGAAAGAAGGCAGATTTTGATGTTTCCGATAGAATTTTAATTTATTACCAAACCGAAAGTTTAAATTTAAAAGAAACAATCAAAGACTTTACTGAAAAGAAAGCTTATAGTATTAAAAAGGAAACTCTAGCAAAAGAGATAAAAGAAGGTAAAGAAAAAGCAGATTTTGAGGTTGATTTAAAAATAAATGGCGAAAAGATTTGGCTGGGAGTTAAAAGGTTATAAATTCGTTACTATTATCTCGAATCTATTTACTGAATTATGTTTAGTTTACGAAAATTAAAAAATTTAGATTGGGTTTTAATATTTGTTGCTGTTTTTTTGCTGGCAGTGGGCATTATTGTAATTTACAGCACCACTTCGGAGGCAGCTGGTTTTAAAGATGCTAGAAACCAAATTATTTATGCCATTTTTGGTTTTCTCTTAATGTTCTTCTTAGCCTTTTTGGATTATCGCATATTTAAGTCTTTTACTCATATCCTTTATGTTTTAATGATCGGATTATTGGTCGCTGTTTTGGTAATGGGGAAGATTTCTCATGGTTCAACTCGCTGGATAGATTTAGGATTTTTCCAGCTCCAGCCTTCAGAGATTGCCAAATTTGTTATGATAATTGTTTTGGCCAAGTTTTTCGCCCAAAAAAATGGCAAGGCCAGCCCGCTTTTTTTGCTTTTTGTATCCCTAGCTTACACATTAATTCCTGTTTTTTTAATTCTTGTACAGCCAGATTTAGGAACGGCCTTGGTTCTTATAGCAATATGGATGGGAATGGTTCTAGCGTCCTCTATCAAGAAAATCTATGTTTTTGGATTGGCTGTGGTCGCTTTGGCTTTTCTGCCTGTTATTTTTCAATTCTTAAAAGATTATCAAAAAAAACGTCTTTTGATTTTTCTAAACCCTTCCTCGGATCCCCAGGGAGCGGGTTATAATGTTTTGCAATCAATAATTTCTATTGGTTCCGGAAAATTGTTTGGCCGAGGGTTGGGAAATGGAACTCAGAGCCAGCTAAAATTTTTACCAGAAAGGCATACAGATTTTATTTTTGCGGTCTTAGGTGAAGAGTTGGGATTTTTAGGGGGAGCTATTCTTTTAATTTTATTTTTTATTTTAACTTTAAGAATTTTAAGGATTTCAAGATTTTCATCAGACGGTTTTGGGAGTTTTTTATCAATTGGTATTTCGGTTTGGATCTTATTTCAAATTTTTGTAAATGTTGGAATGACTTTAGGGATTGCTCCGGTTACAGGAATTCCTTTACCTTTAATAAGCTATGGCGGAAGCTCGGTTATTATGATTTTAGCTTCTTTCGGCCTATTGCAAAGCGTCTTAAATCATAATAAAAAGTTAAAGTTTTAAGGGTTTACTAATTTTATTTAATTTGCTAATATACTTTTATTAAACTAAAAAAGAAATGGCTAAAACCAGTGAAGCCCCGAAACGCTTAGGAAGCTCTCGTGGGCAAGCAAAAGTTAAAACAGTAAAAAAAGAAACTTTAAACAAGAAGGTTCCTTTGGTAAAATCTCAAAAAACAGAAAAGCTGGCAGTTATTAAAGTTGGCGGGAAGCAATATAAGGTTAGAGAGGGGCAGGAGATTTTAGTTGAAAAGCAGGTAAAAAAAGAGGGAGAAACAATTAACTTTTTAGAAACTTTGCTTGTTTATGATAAAAACATTAAATTGGGCAACCCTTTTATAAAAGAAGCCAAAGTGGAAGGAAAAATTGTATCGCAAGAAAAAGGGCCAAAGGTTACTATTTTTAAAATGAAATCTAAAAAGAGATACAGAGTAAAGACCGGCCATCGCCAAAAATTAACTAAGGTAAAAATAGAAAAAATTTCTTTATAAAAATTTCCACTTATAGTGGAAATTTTTAATTAAGAATCTCGGCGGTTAATAGGTAAAATAAAATCTTGTAAGCAAAACTCCCCCTTGTTAAAATAGAAAAAAGGAGAGCAAATGGCAAATATCTTAGCGGTTGTAAATCAAAAAGGAGGAGTGGGCAAAACTACTACTTCAGTTAATTTGTCTGCCTTTTTAGCTAGAGAAGGAAAACCAACCCTACTTATTGATATTGATCCTCAAGGTAATGCCACTTCGGGTATTGGTGTTTCTTCCGAATCTATAAAATCAACAATTTATGATGTCATTGCTCATAAAACTCATCCTACCTCGGCAATATCTTTAACCCCTGTTAGGGGTCTTCATATTATTCCTTCCACCGAAGATTTAGCCGGCGCCGAAGTAGAATTAGTAAATTTTCCTAGAAGAGAATTTAGGCTAAAAGAAGCCCTTTTTCAAATATTTGAGAATTATAATTATATTGTTATTGATTGTCCTCCCAGCTTGGGTCTTTTGACGGTAAATGCCTTAACAGCCGCTTCTAAAGTTATTATTCCGGTCCAATGCGAATACTATGCCTTAGAAGGTTTAGGTAATCTTTTAAAAACTTTAACTTTAATAAGAAATTCTTTAAATCCTGACCTTAAGATAGAAGGCGCTTTGTTAACTATGCATGATAAAAGATTAAAAATTTCCCACAGAGTTTTAGAGGAAGTAAGGGAAAATTTTCCCGGACCGGTTTTTGAAACAATTATTCCCAGAAGTGTTCGTTTGGCAGAAGCGCCAAGTTTTGGCAAGTCAATTTTTTCGTATGATATTTTTTCAACCGGCGCCAGAGCCTATAAAAATTTAGCAAAGGAGGTCATAGAAAGTGGAAGATAATATTTTAGGGAAAGGATTAAAATCTTTAATTCCCGATGAGGTTAAAGAAGGTTTAAAAACAAAAGAAAATGTTTTGTATCTTAAGGTTTCAGAGATAGACATAGACGAGCACCAGCCAAGGAAAACTCTTGATACTGTCAAAATAAAAGAACTTGCCCAATCAATTAAGGAACACGGAATAATTCAGCCACTAGTTGTTTCTAGAAACAAAGACGGCAGTTTTCATTTAATAGCCGGACAAAGGAGATTAAGGGCGGCCGAAGAAGCCGGACTTTTGGAAGTGCCGGCGATTGTTAAGGATGTTGGAGCATCCCAGAAACTGGAAATGTCTTTGATAGAAAACATTCAAAGAGAAAATTTAGATCCCTTAGAGGAGGCCGAAGCCTATCAAGTACTTGTAAAAAAATTTAATTTAAAGACGCCTGAAATTGCTAAAAAAGTTGGTAAAGGCGAAAGTACGATTAACAACTCCATAAGACTTTTGGGGCTGCCCCAAGAAGCTAAAGATGCCTTAAGGCAGGACCTTTTAACTATGGGTCATGCCAGAGCAATATTAACTTTGCCCAAAGAAGAACAGCTAAAAATTTTACCAGAGATTAGAGCAAAAAGGCTTACGGTAAGAGATATTGAGGATTGGGCCAAAAATTATCATGATAAAAAAGACCCTAAAAAAGAACAGGAAGTTGATGATTTTCAAATATATCTTTCCCAAATTTCTGGCGATTTAAGAGAAATTTTTCAGACCAAAGTCGTTTTAAAGAAAAAAGGAAAAGGCGGCGAGGTCATAATAGATTTTTATTCAAAAGAAGAATTAGAACGTTTGCTAGAGCTTTTTAAACAGCTTAAGAATTATATTGCGGATGGGGAATAATTTTTATATCTTGGGGCGGCCAAAAAACAAACCAAGCCTTACCGATAATATCTTTTCTTGGTAAAAGTCCCCATGATCTTGAGTCTGAACTCCCGCCAGGCAATCTGTTATCTCCAACAACAAAATACTCATCTTTACCAATATTCCATTCTTGGTCTCCTTCTTCCGAAACTTGGTTTAGGTAGGGAATGTAGTTTTCTTTTAGCTCTCTCCCGTTTGTGTAGATTTTTTTGTCTTTAATTTGGATCTTTTCGCCGGGCAATCCAATAACTCTTTTAATATAATTTTCTCTTGGGTCGCGAGGAAATTTAAAAACAATAATATCTCCTCTTTGGGGGCTAAAACCAAGTTTGTAGGAGATTTCGTTAATAATTATATAATTGTTGTTTTGAAGGTTCGGTTCCATGCTTTCGCCTTTTATTAAAAATGGCTGAACCACAAAGAATCTTATTGTTAAGGCGATGACACTGATTACTAAAAGGGTATAAGCAATCTCAAACCATAATAAAAAATACTCTTTTACTTTTTCTTGAATTTTGTAAGACCAGGTAGTTAAAGTTACAACTAAATAAAAAGCTGTTATTAAAAAGCCGGCAAACCCTAAGACAAATAAAGCCTTAGAGATATTTGGATATTCTAAAGATAAAATGTATCCAAAAGTTATAAAGCCTAAAGCCAGCAAAAAAGAAAAAAGAGTCTTTATGATTGTTGGCTCTTTGTTAATCTTTTCTTCCATTAAATTAATTTTAACAACTTTTTCTTTTTACGTCTACTTTCTTTACTATTATTTTTTTATGTTATAATAGTTTCATTGTATAAACTTAAGTTTTGTTTCTCAAAATTCAAGGACTAAAATTTAAACATGGATTTGTCATTAAACTTACCATCAAACCCCAGAGATCAGGAAATATCTTTTAGGAAGAAACTATGGTGGGAAATTCCTTTGGGCATTGTTTTAGGATTAATTATAGCCACCGGCGGCCTTTTAGCCTATAAAGCTTTTTTAGCCACCAAAAAGGTAGTAACCCAAAATATTTCCGGAGGAGCACCAGCTCTCTTAGATAAGGTAAGTCCTAGAGAATTAAAAGGTGAGGGAGATGGTCGGATTAATATCCTGCTTTTAGGAATGGGCGGCGAGGGCCATTCGGGCGCATACCTAACTGATTCGATAATGGTAGCAAGTATTGATCCTAAAACCAAAAAAGTGGCAATGCTTTCTATTCCTCGTGATCTTTATATTTATATCCCTAAAAGCGGCTACAATAGAATTAATACGATGTATGAGTATGGAGAATTAAACAAGGCTCCTGGCGGAGGGTTGGCTTTTTCTAAAGAAGTAGTTTCTGATTTACTAGATATAAACATCCATTATGCGGCTGCAGTTGATTTTAATGCTTTCAAAGATATTGTTGATGCTTTAGATGGAGTGACGGTTAATGTTCCTAGAGACTTGGTGGACACCGAATATCCGGCTTCCGAAAATGGACCCTATACAACTATCCGGTTTAAAAAAGGAATGCAAGAAATGAATGGAGATAAAGCTTTAAAATATGCTCGTTCCAGGCATTCAACTTCTGACTTTGATAGAGCCGAAAGACAGCAGTTGGTCCTTATGGGTATTAAAGAAAAAGCTTTTAAAATAGAAACTATCTTAAATCCTGTTAAAATATCCTCTTTAATAGACGCTTTAGGCAATCACTTAAAAATAGATTTCCAGCTTTGGGAAATTCAGCGTCTAATAGATATTGCAAGAGATATAAGCCCCGATAATGTGGTAAGTAAGGTAATAAGCGGTGACGAAGGTTTAGTAACAACAAAAATGATTAATGGGATGTCGGTTGTTGTTCCTCAAAGCGGTGATTATTCAGAGATTAGAAAGTTTGCTCACGAACTGTTTGTTGATTCCTATATAACCGACGAAAATGCCTCTGTAGAAATATTAAACGGCACAAAAAATTCCGCCTCAGCCAAGAAATTAAGTTCTTTTCTAAAATCTTACAACTACAACATTTCCAGGGTTGACAATGCTGACAAATCGGACTATAAAAATACCATTATTTATGATAATACCAAGGGAAAAAAACCTTATACTGTAGAATTTCTAAAGAAGCGTTTTAGTAAACTTGGCTTAAGTCCTCAGATAAAGTATGATTACAAAGATTCCAATGCTGATATTGTCATAATTATAGGGAGTGATTATAAAGGAAACTCATAAAAATTTAGGGAAAGCTGATCTTCATATTCATAGTTCTTACAGCTATGATGGTTTTTCTAAGCCCGAAGCAATTTTAAAAGAAGCTTCTAAGGCGGGTCTTGATGTTATTGCTATAACCGATCACGAAGAGGTAAAGGGGGCTAAAGAAGCAGAAAAACTGGAGAAAAAATATGGAGTAGAGGTAATAGTTGGTGAAGAAATTTTAACAAACGAAGGCGAAGTTTTGGGTCTTTTTCTAAAAGAGAAGGTTAAACCTGGCAAAACTTTAAAAGAAACAGTTAAAGAAATTCATAAACAAGGCGGCTTAGTGGTAATTCCTCATCCATTTTCTTGGTTTCCTTTAACAAGGCCGCCAATAGGCATTAAAAGTTTATATAAATTAGTAAAAGATCGAGATATTTCCCCAGATGCCATAGAAGTTTTAAATGCTACTCCAATGGGAAAATATACAATCGAAAGAAATAAAAGAGTAAACGAAAAGATTTTTAGCCTTGCCGAAGTAGGCGGAAGCGATGCTCATATTGAACAGCATGTCGGTATGGGAGTTACTCTTTTCCCCGGTAAAACAAAAGAGGATTTAAAAGCGGCTATCTTAAAGAAAGAAACTAAAGTTTCCGGCGGCTTTATTTCTAGAGCAGAGCACGCCCGTGTTATTAAAAAGAATATTGTTAAGATTGGAAAAAAGATAGGAAAATCGGCTGGCAGGAAACTCTTAAAGCCTTATTACAAGCTAAAAGAATCCATAAATCATCGTCTAGATCATTAAACGAGTCGCTCATGGGTTTTTCTTTTGAAAAAAAGACATTTTTAACTATTTTCTTAATCACTTTAGGGTTAGAGTTTAGCGTTTTTTACCCAAGTTTGATTTTGCTGTTTTTGTTTTTAGGAACTCTATTTTTAGTTTTTGCCTTGTCAAAAATCCTTAAAATAAAACCGGAAGAAAAAGGTTTGTATCCCGTTTTTGTTTTACCTGTAGTTTTATTGGCGGAGGCTTTTGTTTTTCTTAAGATTATCCCTCTTAATTCTTTAAAACACCTTTTTATCTTTGGTTTTAGCTTGCTGCTTTACTTGGTCATAACTTCTCTCAAAGCATTAAAAAGCCATATCCTTTCTTATTCGCTAATTATTTTTAATATTTTAACAATGGCTTATCTGCTTTCGGCATTTTTTGCCTATGTTATTTTGTATAATTTTTATTTAGTACTTGATTTGTCTTCTTGGATTACAATGTTGGCTGTTTTTCTATTAACTTTTCTATTTTGCCAATTTAATTTATGGCGAAGCGATCTTTTAAGAACGGATTCTAAAGCTTATGCATTTATTTTATCTTTAATTCTAATGGAAGTTTTTTGGGCTTTGACTTTTTGGCCTCTTTTAGCTTTGTCATCGGGGTTGGTTTTGTTTTTGGTTTATTATATTTTTTCCGATATATTTAACCTATTATTAAAGAAGTCTTTAAATCGAAAAAACCTACTTGGGCAAGTAATTGTTCCTTCTGTAGTTTTGGTTATTTTTTTAATGTCTCAAAGGTGGTAAGCGGATTAGGGATAAATAATCTTTATTTCAGGAAATTTTTTGTATAATATAAATAATAAGATTTAGTTTAGGAGGGCGGTAATGAACCTTAGCCGTAAGTGGATTATCTTTATTGTAATCATAAGCTTTATTTCCGGAATTATAGGCGGAGGAGTTTTTGATAAAATTTTAATGCCTTACATAAAAAAATATTTAAGTAAAGATAGTAATGTTTCCATAAATGAAAATGTAGAAAAGATAACTGTCCAGGAAGATTCAAAAGTCATTGATGTTTCAAAAAAAGTAAGTCCTTCGGTTGTCAGTATCGTGGCTTCAACAAATATTATCGACTTCTTCGGTGACGTCTCTAAGCAAGAAGGAAGGGGAACGGGATTTATCTTAACTTCCGACGGGATAATTCTAACCAATAAGCATGTAGCTTCAAATAAAAATGCCGATTACACAGTTTTTACTTCTGATGGAAAAGATTATAAAGCAAAGGTTTTAACCACGGATCCTTTATACGATTTGGCGATTATTAAAATAGATGCCAAAGATTTAAAAGTGGTTGATTTGGGAGACTCGGAGGATTTAGCGGTTGGTCAGCGGGTAGTGGCTATTGGTAATGCCTTGGGAGAATTTGACAATACCGTAACAACAGGCGTCATTTCGGCCAAAGGAAGGCCGCTTGTTGCTTCGGATTCTTCTGGCAACGGGCAAGAATTATTAGAAGGGTTACTGCAAACCGATGCCGCTATAAACCCGGGGAATTCCGGCGGGCCTTTAGTAAATTTAGAAGGCCAGGTTATCGGCATCAATACTGCAATGGCTAACGCAGAAAATATCGGGTTTGCCATTCCTATAAATTTTGCCAAACCAGCAATAGATTCGGCATTAAAAACTGGGAAAATTGTAAGGCCGGTGATGGGGGTTAGGTATATCTCAATAACAAAAGACGTAGCGGCTTTAAACGATTTACCTCGTGACAAAGGAGCTTGGCTTAACACCGGTTCTAAAGGTTCCCCGGCAATTGTTCCAGGCGGGCCAGCAGATAAAGCCGGTCTTAAAGAGGGAGATATTATTGTCAAAGTTGGGGGTCAGGAAATAGATAAGAGCCACGGATTGGCAATGGTTATTCAAAATTATAAACCCGGCGACCAAGTTGAAGTTGCTTATTTAAGGGACGGACAAGAAAATAAGACAAAGGTAACCTTGTCGCAGGTTTCAGACTAAATTGTTATTAGAGATTTTTACTACTCGGTCTATTCCAGAGTAGTCTTTTAAAAACTCGATCTTAGAAGCTGGCATAATTCTTTTAACTATATTTTTGATGGTTGTTTTTTGCCCTTTACCGATTTCTAAAAAAGCCACCCCTTTAGGTTTTAATTTTTGGCTGATCTCTAAAATTAATTTTTCAAAAAAATTTTCTTTCAGGTAAAGGGCGACTTGAGGTTCAAATTTTACCTCAGCCGAAACCTTTTCGTCTCTTGATACATAAGGCGGGTTGGAAAGTATAATATCAAAATTTTGCTTAAAAGGTCTTAAAATATTTCCTTTAAGAAATTTAATTTTAGAGACGACTTTATGCTTTCTAGCATTTACTTTTGCAACTTCTAAAGCTCTTTTAGAAATATCGCTGGCATAAATCTTGCAATTTTTTAAATTTTTAGCGACTGAAATTGCGATACATCCAGAACCCGTCCCAATATCAGCTATTGTTGTTTTTCTCTTGTTTTTTGTTTCTTGTTTTTTGTTTACTGCTTGTAGAACTTGTTCTACAAGCAGTTCGGTTTCCGGTCGGGGAATTAAAACCCGCTTATCAACATAAAAATCCAAACCATAAAATTCTCTATTTTTAGTTAAATAAGCAACTGGTTCGTGTTTTTTGCGGCGGTTGATTAGTTCTTTGTATTTTTTTAAGCTTAAGCCTTTAAGCTTCAGGTCATCGTTTAGATAAATCCATTCCTTAGGTTTTTTCAAAACAAAAGATAATAAAACCAAAGCGTCCAGCTTTGCAGTTTGTAGCCCAGCATTTTTTAAGGTTGATTCTTTGTCACTTAAAGCTTCTTTTACTAACATTAAGTTTGAATTTCTAAAAGCTTTTTTTGATTTTCGGCTTCTAAATTTTTAATTAATTCATCTAATTCGCCGGCTAAAACGCCTTCTAAATTATGAGTTGTTAAATTTATCCTGTGGTCGGTGATGCGGGATTGAGGGAAATTATAGGTTCTAATTTTTTCTGCTCGGTCGCCAGAACCTATTTGCAGTTTTCTTTCGCTCCCGCGTTTTTTTGCCTCTTCTTCCTCCCTGAGGGCTAAGAGTCTAGAGCGCAAAATCTTTAAAGCTTTTTCGCGGTTTTTAATTTGCGATTTTTCATCCTGGCAGGAGACAACCATTCCAGTGGGGAGGTGAGTAATCCTTACTGCCGAATCGGTGGTGTTTACGCTTTGGCCGCCCGGCCCCGATGAGCGGAAGACATCTATTTTTATTTCTTCGGGTTTAATTTCTAGTTCCACATCTTGGGCTTCTGGTAAAACCGCCACCGTTGCTGTTGAAGTGTGAATTCTTCCCTTAGCTTCTGTTTTTGGAACTCTCTGGACTCTATGAACGCCGCTTTCAAATTTAAGCTTGGAATAAGCGCCTTCGCCCTGGATTCTAAAAATAATTTCCTTAAAGCCGCCGGCTTCCTGCGTTCCTGAGCTTAAAATTTCAACAGGCCAATTATTATTTTGGGCGAAACGAGAATACATTTTAAATAAATCAGCCGCGAAAAGAGCCGCTTCTTCGCCGCCGGCACCGGCCCTAATTTCAATAATTACATTTTTTTGATCATTGGGATCTTTTGGCAAGAGATCTAAGGTTAATTCTTTTTCTAGCTTTTCTTTTTGATTCCTTAAGTCTTCTAATTCAACTTTTGCAAATTCTAAAAGTTCTTGATCTTTTTCGTCTTTGATTATCGATTCGTTTTCTTGGATCTGCCTTTCGATTTTTTCAAGTTTTTGGATTCTTTCTACCACTGGTGCTATTTCTTTGTGTTCTTTAGCTATTTTTTGGAACAAAGACTGGTCAGAAACGATTTTGGGGTCGCTTAACTTTTCGGTTAAATTATTAAATTTTTCTTTAAGTTTAATATATTTTTTGTCCATATTTCCTCATATAAAAAATCCCTTGCGGGATTGTTGTATGGGCAATTTTTTGCCTTCGATAAACCGGGCAAAAAATTGCCCTAAATTATCGAGCGCTCTTTTTCTCTGCTTTTTTATTTTTATCAGCTTTGAGCTTTGAACTTTGAACTTTTTTCTGTCTGTGCTCTTCGGCTTTGGCAAGTTTTTCTTTAAATTTATCAACTCTTCCGGCTTTATCTACCAATTTTTGGGTGCCGGTAAAAAATGGATGGCATTTTGAACAAATTTCAACATGAATTTCGGACATTGTTGAGCGAGTTTCAAATTTTTCGCCGCAAGAGCAAGTGACTTGGGCTTTTTCATATTTTGGATGAATATCTTTTTTCATAATATTAAAAATATAGCAGAAATAAGGGGAGAAATCAAGGCCCTTTTGTTACCTTTGTATCGACAAAAGGTACCCAAAAACTTGCAACAGGTTCAAAAAAGCTAAAAATTTCGCTATTCAAAGTTCTCCCTACCGGGATTAGTTTAACTGTTGCTCGTAGATCATCTTTATCAACTATATGATTATCTAATTTTGTTACTGTCCAGCCATTATCATAAAGCTTTTTGCCGATTTCAGCGGCATTGAATGGATATGTTTTCGTTTCAGTCATTTCAAATCAGCTCCTTTTTTAAGGTTCGGTTACCGCTCGTTTAGCGGTTGAAGGAAAATCATATCTAACATTTAACCTATTGTTAAGATTTTTAAATTCTGCTAATATTTCTTTTACAGGCAAAAAGCCTGAATACACACGCTTATTAAAGCTTTTCCTCCCATAAAAGGGTATAAGCTTTTAAAAAAAAGAAAGCGGCGGAGAGACCCTCCTTCACTTACAGTTTCGGAAGGGTCTCGGCTTCGGCAGGGAATATATATTCCGAAGCCTCGAAAGGAGAAATTTATGACACAAACAAAAGTAGAAATTCAAGAATTATTAGAAGCTGGGGCTCATTTTGGCCACAAGATAGAAAAGTGGAATCCCAAAATGAAGCCTTTCATTTTTACTAAAAAATCAGGCATTCATATTATTGATCTTACAAAAACGAAAGAAGAGCTGGAAAAAGCTTTAGAATTTATCAGCAAAGCAATTGGTGAAGGAAAAAATATTCTTTTTGTAGGCACCAAAAAGCAGGCGCAAGAAAACGTAAAAAGCGAAGCCGAAAGAGCCGGAATGCCTTATGTTTCCGAGCGTTGGCTTGGAGGCACTTTAACCAATTTTCAAACGGTTATAAAACAAGTTAAAAAACTTAAATCCTTGCGAGGAGAGAAGGAAAAAGGCGATTGGGAAAAATTTTCCAAAAAAGAAAAGGCTGTTAAACAAAAAGAACTAGAAAAACTGGAAAAGTCAATCGGCGGTTTGGAAAACTTAAAAGATCTTCCTGATATTATGTACATTATTGATACGGCTAAAGAACATTTGGCGGTAAAAGAAGCAAAAAAAATGGGCATTCCGATTGTGGGAGTTGTTGATTCAAATGCTGATCCGACCATAATAGACTACCCGATTCCTTCAAATGACGATGCTGTAAAAGTAATAAAGTTGATAAATTTAAAAGTTGCCGACCAAATCTTAAAAGCAAAACCGGTAGAACCAAAAGAGGAGGAAGTAAAAGAGGAAGAAGGAGCCAAAAAGGAAGAAAAACTGCTAAAAGTCAAAGAAGAAATAGAAGAGATTGAAGAAAAATTAGAAGAAGAAAAAGATGAAGAAGAAATAGAATCTAAAAAAAGAATCAAGAAGGAAACAGCTTAAATATGACTATCAAAATAGAAGATATTCAAAAATTAAGAAATAAAACCGGGGCAGGTATAATGGATGCCAAAGAAGCTTTAACCAAAGCTTCTGGCGATTTAGAAAAAGCTACAGAGATTTTGCGAAAAAAAGGTTTGTCTAAAGCTTCAAAAAAAGCTGGTAGGGAAGCTAGGGAAGGTATTGTGGTTTCGTATATTCATCTAGGCGGAAGGATTGGTGCCTTACTTGAATTAAATTGCGAAACTGATTTTGTAGCAAAAACCTCTGATTTTAAAAACTTAGCCTCAGAAATTGTGATGCAAATTGCCGCCACCGATCCAGAATATGCCAATGTGGAAGATGTTCCTTTAGAAGTTATTGAGAAAGAGAAAAGTCAAGAAAAAGAAAAGCTTTTAAAAGAAGGCAAGTCAGAAAATATAATTGAAAAGATTTTGGACGGCAAAATGGAAAGATATTATAAAGAAGCGGTTCTTGTAAAGCAAACCTATATCAAAGACGAAAAGAAAACTATTGAAAATCTGATTGTTGAGGCGGTTTCCAAATTGGGGGAAAATATAAAAATCGGCCGTTTTGCCCGATTTCAAATAAAATAAAGTTTACACCGAGGAATGAAGTGAATAAACCAAAGTATAAACGAATACTTCTAAAAATTTCCGGCGAAGCTCTTTTAGGCGAAAGAAAATACGGTATTGATCCCCAAATGGCTAAAAGCTTAGCAAGAGAGATACTGGAATTAAAAAATCTTGGCATAGAAATTGCCATCGTTATCGGCGGTGGCAATATTTTTAGGGGCTACACCGCTTCTATTGCCGGAATGGATCGGACCAACGCCGATTATATGGGAATGATCGCCACAGTTATGAATGCTTTAGCTTTACAGGAATCTTTGGAAAAACAGGGGGCAGGCGTTAGGATTTTAACAGCAATTCCAATGTCTAAAGTTGCCGAACCTTATATTAGGCGAAGAGCAATTAGACATTTAGAAAAAGGAAGGATTGTTATTTGCGCGGCCGGAACAGGAAACCCATATTTTTCTACCGACACTGCCGCCGTTCTTAGGGGATTGGAAATAAACTGCGATGTAATCTTAAAGGCTACCAAAGTCGGTGGTGTTTACGATAAAGATCCTGTAGAGCATAAAGATGCCAAGAAATTTAACAAATTGGGTTATTTAGATATCTTAAATAATGGTCTAAAGGTGATGGATTCAACGGCAGTTTCTTTATGCATGGACAACAACATTCCGATGATTGTTTTTAATCTTTTAGAAAAAGGTAACATCAAAAAAGCGGTTCTAGGGGAAGAAATTGGAACCGTTATAGGGGAGGATAAAAATGGATCTTAATGATTTAAAGAAAAAATTAGAGAATTCTTTGGAGTTTTTCCGGGAAGAACTTAAAGCCATAAGAACCGGCAGAGCAACTCCTTATCTAGTAGAAGATTTAAAGGTAAATTATTACAATACCCAAACGTCTATAAAGCAATTAGCGGCTATAAATATTCCAGAACCTCGTTTAATTGTTATCTCACCTTATGATAAGTCGGTATTAGCCGAAATAGAAAAAGCAATTTCAGAATCAGATTTGCATTTAACCGGTTCTAATGATGGGAATGTTGTAAGAATTAATGTTCCGCCTCTAAATGAGGAGCGAAGACAGGAATTGATTAAAATCGTTCACTCTAAAGCCGAAGAAGTTAAAGTTACTATGAGAAACACCAGACGAGAAGCGGTAGAAGAGTTGGAAGAAAAACAAAAGAAAAGCGAAATCTCTGAAGATGAAAGGTTTAAAGGGGAAAAGAAAATCCAGGAAACTTTAGACGATTATATAAAGCAAGTGGATGAAGCTGTCGTGAAAAAGGAAGAAGAAATCCGGGAAGTGTAAGGGAAAATTCCTAATTTCTAATGTCTAATTTCTAATCAAATCCCAATATTTAATTTCTAATTTGGGGCTATTGGCAATTGGGATTTATTTAGAGCAATTAGTAATTAGGTTAATTAGTCATTAAATCAAAATTAATGAAAAAAAATAAGCAAAAAAGAACTAAAGTTATAAAGATAGGCAATGTTAAAATCGGTGGTTCTAATCCGGTTGCTGTTCAATCTATGGCTAACACGGATACAAGAGATTTTAAATCAACGGTTTCTCAAATTAAAAGACTCGAAAAGGCCGGCTGTGAAATTGTGCGGGTGGCTGTACCAGACGAAAAAGCGGCCAAAGCTTTAGGAAAAATTAAATCCAAAATTTCTGTTCCTTTGGTGGCTGATATTCATTTCGATTATAAATTGGCTTTAGAGAGCATAAATCAAGGGGTAGATAAAATTAGGATAAATCCCGGGAATATCGGAAGTAGGGAGAAAGTTAAAGAAGTTGTCAAAGCTTGTAAAAAACGAAAAATTCCTATAAGAATTGGCGTTAACATCGGTTCTTTAGAAAAAGATATCGAAAAAAAGTATGGCCGGACAGGAAAAGCTTTGGCTTTGTCGGCCTTAAAAAATATTAAAATTTTAGAAGATCTAAACTTTAAGGATATCGTTGTTTCTTTAAAAGCTTCGGATGTTTCTCGAACTTTAGAGGCTTATCGTTTCTTATCAAAAAAAGTAAATTATCCAATGCACTTAGGAATAACCGAAGCCGGTACTCCCAAAAGTGGGATTATAAAAAGCGCGGTTGGTTTAGGAATTTTATTAAATGAGGGAATAGGATCGACAATACGCGTTTCTTTGACTGAAGATCCAGAAGAAGAGGTTAGAGTTGCCTGGGAAATTTTGAAAGCCTTAAATTTAAGAAGCCGGGGCCCGATTTTAACCTCTTGTCCAACTTGCGGCAGAACCGAAATTGATTTAATAAAACTTGCTAATAAGGTGGAGGTAGAAATTTCCAATATCAAAAAGCCGGTAAAAATCGCGGTTATGGGTTGCGTGGTTAATGGCCCCGGAGAAGCCAAAGAAGCGGATATTGGCATTGCCGGCGGCAAAAAAGCCGGGGTAATTTTTAAAAAAGGTAAAGTTGTAAAAACCGTACCCGAAGCTAAATTATTGACAGAATTTAAAAAAGAATTAAAATCATTTAGATA
>JBBIQZ010000002.1:0-54233 GCA_037442065.1 bacterium
ACAAAATGACTTCTTTGGGATTGACCAGCCGCACCGGCAAAGTTCTTACAGTTTCCAATATACAAGCTATCTTGAAGAATCCGTTTTATTACGGAGCTTTTTATTTCAACGGCGAACTTCATCAAGGAAGCCATAAGCCAGCGATTGCAAAGAAACTTTTTGATAAATGCCAAGAAGTTATGGCGCAAAAAGCCCACAAAACCAAGCGAGGCCAAAAAGAATATGTTTTCCGTTCGCTTTTGAAGTGCGGCGAATGCGGTTGTTCTATAACTTCGGAAACCCACAAAGGACACAATTATTACCGATGCACCAAAAAGAAACAAAACTGCTCGCAAAAATATATTCGCGAAGAACTTTCGGCCGAGCAGATTTCAAACTTGATACAAAAAGTTTCTTTGCCTTCGGTTTGGACCAAAAAGATGATTAACGAGTTGAACGAGGAAAAAGAGGAAAATGTCCAAGCCGAAGCAACTTTCGCTCAAAATCTGAAATCTGAAATTGCCGAGCTAAACGACAAACTGGATAAACTTTTGGATAACCAGTTAGACAGCGTAATTTCCACCGAAGAATACGCCGCCAAAAAACAAAAAATTCTCAACCAAAAAATTGAGATTTCCGAAAAACTGAGAGATTTTGAGCAAAAGGGCAATCGCTGGCTCGAACTTTGCCGGAACTTCATTTTAACGGCTAATCAAGCACAAATTGCCGCTTTGCAGGGAAATAATTCTCTCAAGAAAAATTTCCTCAAAAGGATTGGCTCGAACCCGCTCCTTTTGGAGCGAAGGGTTTTTGTAGAATACAAAAACCCTTGGAAATTGCTTGAAAATTCGTCCGCCGAAGCGAGGGGCGACCTGCCCGCCGAATTGGCGGGAGCCCCGAGCGAGGCGGGAAACGCAAACTTTACTAATTGGCTGGGAGGGCAGGATTCGAACCTGCGTAACAATCTTCAGAGGATTGCATCCTACCGCTAGATGACCTCCCAAAAATTAATATTTTCTAAATCTCAATAACTCTTTACATTTATATACTTCTTCTCTTTTTGAAAGTTGAATTTTATATTCGCTTTTATGAGGGGTAAAACCAAGCTTTCTAAGACCAAGATAAACATTTTCTAGTAGTGATTCATTTCTATTGGTAAAAATAAATTTATAAGTATATGTCGGTTTATGAATACAAAAACAACCTTCAGCCTCATATAATCCTCTAAGATATCTTATTAGATAAATCTTATTTCTTAATATCCATTTAGGTGCGAATAGTTTACTATTCTTCCGCGAGCCCTGAGGGATACCAAGTCTCTTGCTAATATATTTTTCATAGATTGTTATATTTACACAATTAGAATATCTCCTCTTAGAGATGCTTGGCATCTTTTTAAACATCTTATTTACCAAGCTTGAATATCTTTTTACGAATCCACTATTGTTAGTATTCGAAACTATTCTTAAAACTTCAGATCTCGGGAATGCACCGATATAACCACCCCCCAAAATAACACCTATGAGTTCTGCTAAATCACCATCTTTCCTAAAAGCTGGATAACTATTTTTAAACAGGCCTTCTTTCTTCGTTCTTTGCCGCCAAGAGGCAAAATTATCGATCTTCTTCCTTCTCATCGTTTCGGAAATCTTTCTTACCGAAGAATGTGAAAATTTAGTAAACCCTTTGTTCCAACTCATACAATGATTCTATCATACAGAACTTATTTGTCCTACCATTAGACGATCTCCAAATAACTTAGTGCAGGGCGTGCCTGGGTTAGCGGACCTCCGCCAAAGGGCGAATAAACTCCATCCGCTGTTCTGCCGCCAGACGGCCTCCCAAACAACTTAGTCGCGCACAATTTAAACGACCCTTAAACTTTAGCAAAAAAGAAATCTTTTTTAAAGAAAAAACCACTTTAGGTGGAAAATTAAAGTGGTTGTAAAAAAACAAAATAAGATTTTTAAGGATTAGACAAATTGTTTTTCCGAATCGTAAACAACTTCGGACACTTCAAAGGTGTTATTAATTTGATTTACCCAAAGGCCTAAAACTCTCACTCTAAAATTCCACGATTCTACAACTTTGCAGCCTTTCTTTATCTGGATTTTGTGCTCCTCATCAGAAACCGGATTGGCAGCACAATCATAATGGCCAACAACGGCGATGACTTTGGAATGATGACCATTAACAGAAATAGAAACCTTGTTTTTAAGAATATCAATTCGTTCGGTAGAGCCTTCGCTTAAAAGTTTATCTGGACCCTCTACATTAGGAGCATCTACATAATCTAACCCAAATTCTTTGATCAACCAATCATAAACAGGGTGCTGTGTTCTACCATCTATGCAGTTTATCATCGTTCCAAATTTGCCATGCGCCATTAGGGTTTCTCCCTTCTTATTTGTTTTGTATTTAAATCTTATTTTTCTTTCGGTGTTTTCTTACTAATTTTAAACGGCTTAAGCTTCTTGCCAATTCGGCTTGAGCTTCGGCAAAACGTTCTTTGTCGTCTCTTACTTCTTTTACTAGCTCCTCGGCTCTTTTTCTTGCTTCTTCGGCTTCTTTTTCTAAAATCTCATGCAGATGCTCGGCAACATCAGCCAAAATGACTACTTTGCTTCCTTCTTCAATATGAATAAATCCGCCAAAGACAAGAATAATTCTTTCTTTGTCCAAAGCTTTTATAATAATTTCGCCGTAGGCAAGCTCTGATATCAAAGGAGCGTGATTTGGTAATATCGTTATCTGCCCCGCCTTGGTAGAGGCGACAATTTCAAAAACTTTTTCGTCTATAAGGATGCCTTCCGGACTAACTACTTTTAGGCTAATTTTAGGCACCCTTTACCTCGTCAATTGAGCCCTTCATATAAAATTCCTGCTCGGGCTTATCGTCGTGTTTTCCTTCTAAAATTTCTTTGAAGCCTTTGATAGTCTCGGCTAGAGGAACATATTTTCCTGGAGTGCCGGTAAATACTTCGGCTACAAAAAATGGCTGAGATAAAAACTTTTGAATTTTTCTGGCTCGAAGAACTGTCTTTGTGTCTTCTTCGGAGAGTTCATCCATTCCCAAAATAGCAATAATATCTTGAAGATCTTCATAACGCTGAAGAATATTTTGCACTCCGCGAGCTACTTGATAATGCTCCTCACCGACAATTTTCGGATCCAAAGCAGTAGAAGTAGAATCTAAAGCGCTTACAGCCGGGTAAATCCCCAACTCTGCCAAAGACCGGGACAAAACAACCGTTGAATCAAGATGAGAAAATGTAGTGGCCGGCGCCGGATCGGTTAAATCATCAGCCGGAATATAAACTGCCTGTACAGAAGTTACCGAACCATTTTCAGTTGAGGTAATCCTTTCCTGCAATTGACCCATTTCTGAAGCCAAGTTTGGTTGATAGCCTACTGCTGAAGGAATTCTTCCCAAAAGAGCAGAAACTTCTGAACCGGCCTGAGTAAATCTAAAAATATTATCAATAAATAAAAGTACGTCTTTACCTTCTTTATCTCTAAAATATTCGCTCATTGCCAAAGCAGACAAAACTACTCTTAATCTGGCTCCCGGCGGTTCACTCATTTGTCCAAAAACTAAAGAAGTTTTGTCTAAAACCCCAGAGTTTTTCATTTCGTGATATAAATCATTTCCTTCTCTTGTTCGCTCTCCAACCCCGGCAAAAACCGAATAACCTCCGTGTTCTGCGGCTAAATTTCTAATTAGCTCAGTAATAACTACGGTTTTCCCAACACCAGCTCCACCGAATAATCCTACTTTTCCACCTTTAACAAAAGGACAGATAAGATCAACTACCTTAATGCCGGTTTCAAAAATCTCCATTTTTTTAGACTGTTCGGCAAATGTGGGTGCTAAGCGATGAATAGGATATTCTTTTAATTTTTTATAGTCCTTACCATCAATTGGCTCACCTAAAACATTAAACATTCTTCCTAAAACTTCTTTCCCAACCGGAACAGAAATCGGTTTGCCGGTATTTAAAACCTTTTGGCCACGTTTTAATCCATCGGTAGAGCTTAAAGAAATAGTTCTTACAATTCCTTCTCCTAAATGCTGCTCCACTTCTAATGTTGGACCGTTTTCTACTTTTAAAGCAGTGTAAATTTTCGGAAGCTGGCCATCAAACTCCACATCTATGACCGGCCCCAAAATTTGGATAATTTTTCCTTGGTTTATGTTATTCATTTGTTCCCTCTAAAGTCATTTTACTTGCCGAAATTTCAGCAAGCTCACGGGTTATCCCCGCTTGTCTTGTTTGGTTTAAATTTAAAGTTAAATCAGAAATTAAATCGTCGGCATTCTCATTGGCATTTTTCATCGCTACCATTCTGGCGGAATGTTCTGAAGCAATTGATTCTAAAATTACCTGCCACATTTTTATTTCCAAGATTCTGGGAATTAAATCGTCTAAAACTTCGCCTTTCCCTGGTTCAAAAGTAATTTTCTCTCCAGAAACTTTTAAATCCTCAGGTTCGGAAAATGGTAAAAGCTCTAAAACAGTCGGAACCTGAGAAAGGGTAGAATAAAAATGCGGATAACAAACCACAACCTTATCATATAAACGATTTAAAAAATCGGTGGCGGCAATTTTAATGATTGATTTAATTTTATAAGATTCATGGCGGTCACTAATTTTAGTAAACTCAGCAATAATTTTATAACCATAAGTTTTTAAAAAATCTCGACCAGATTTTCCGATAGTAATGAATGAAAATTCTTTTAAGTTTTGAGTTTCTTCTAAAGCCTTTTTAATTACTCGCATATTCAAACCACCACACAAACCTCTATCGGAAGTAATTAAGATAACCAATGTTTTTGTCCCTTCTCTTTTTTCTAAAAAATGATGAGCCTTAGGATCTATATTTTCAAAAACGTGAGCCAAAATATTATTGGCCGAATTACTATAAGCACGAGAAGCTAAGTTGTTACTTATAGCTTTTTGCATTTTGATAACCGAAACTAACTCCATGGCTTTCATAATTTGCTTGGTGTTAGTAACTGATTTTATTCGCCTTCTTAATTCTTTAACCTGTACCAACTAAACCTCCGTCTGCCCTTTCTTTACTTCTACAAATTCGCTTTTTATCTTTTCCAAAATTTTCTTCAATTCTTTCTCTGCTTCTTCGGTTAAGTCCATTTCTTTACCCAACTTTTCTTTGAATGATTTTCCGCTAGTATCCAAATTATTAAACAAAGCGTTCTCAAATTCACAAATTTTGGAAACTTCTACCTCATCTAAAAAACCGTTGGTAGCTGCATAAAGAATAGCCACCTGCTTCTCTACCGAAAGTGGCGAATACTGGTCTTGCTTTAAAACCTCTACTAATCTTTTTCCTCTCTCTATTTGTTTTTTAGTTTCCGGATCTAAATCAGAAGCAAATTGTGCAAAAGATTGAAGCTCTCTAAACTGAGCTAGCTCTAATCTTGTCTTGCTGGCTACTTTCTTCATAGCTTTAACCTGAGCGGCCGAACCGACTCTTGAAACCGATAAACCAACATTTAATGCCGGTCTTATTCCCTGATAAAAAAGATCAGTTTCTAAATAAATTTGCCCATCGGTTATAGAAATAACATTAGTCGGAATATAGGCTGAAACATCTCCGGCCTGAGTTTCAATAATCGGAAGAGCTGTTATAGACCCTCCGCCAAACTCTTCATCTCTTCTGCAAGCCCGTTCTAATAATCTGGAATGAAGATAAAAAACATCACCAGGATATGCCTCTCGCCCAGGTGGACGCCTTAGGAGTAAAGAAATTTCCCTATATGCAGTGGCGTGTTTTGATAAATCATCATAAATAATTAAAACATCCTTACCTTTATCCATAAAATATTCAGCAATGGCAACTCCGGAATAAGGGGAAATAAAAAGCAAAGGAGTCGGATCGGAAGCACCAGCACTTACAACGATGGTATTTTTTAAAGCATCACGTTTTTCTAACTCACTAACAGTTTTGGCTACCTTAGACTGTTTTTGACCGATGGCAACATAAATACAAATAACATCTTCATTTTTTTGATTAATAATCGTATCTAAAGCAATAGCAGTCTTTCCAGTTTGACGATCACCGATAATAAGTTCTCGTTGACCCCGACCGATTGGAATCATTGAATCAATGGCTTTAATGCCTGTTTGCAAAGGTTTAGTTACTGATTTTCTTTCAATAACTCCAGGGGCAATTTTTTCCACCGGGTAAAATTCTTCTGCTTCTACTTCGCCTTTACCATCAATCGGTTTCCCTAAAGGATCAACTACTCGACCTAATAAATCTGAAGAAACCGGAACATTTAAAACCCGTCCCGTTCCTTTAACCTCATCTCCTTCAGAAATACCGCTCACATCTCCCATTACTACAATACCAACTGAATCTTCTTCTAAATTTAAAGCAATGCCAAAAGTGCCGTTTTGAAACTGCACTATTTCAAAAGACATAACATCCGATAAACCAACGGCTTTGGCAATCCCATCTCCAATCCAAAAAACTTCTCCAGCTTTATAAGAAATCAATTCGGGTTTAAATTTTTCTACATTCTCATGTATTTTTTTAATTAAATATTCTTTTTGCATTTTATATTTCTACCGATTCTATATTTTTTTGAATTTGATTTATTCGATTTTTTAAGCTGTTATCAATAACTTCTTCACCTTTCCTTATAATCATTCCGCCAACAATCTCTTCTTGAACATCAAAATGAAATTTTAAAGACTGACCTGAAAATTGGGCTCTAATTTTATCTTTTAGAATTGTTTTTTCTTTTTCAGATAATTTTTGCGCCGTGGTTATCGAAACTTGAGAATCGCTAAATTCTTTGCGCTTGGTATCTAACCCCCTTAAAACAAAAGAATTATCTTTAAATTTAAAAGCAAGGTTTTTAGCAATTTTATCGGTGGTTTCCTTATCTAGGCCTTCAATAATGCATTCCACAATTTTTAAAAAATCGTTACTATTTAGTTTACTCATCTTTCTTTCCAATTGCTAAAATTGCTTCGTCCGTAAGAGCTTTATCATACTTTTTAATATCTTTATTAACTAAAGATTTTAAAGAATCTCCAACAAGTTTCGAAAGATCTTTTTTAAGTTCTTCCATCATTTTATCTTTTTCTTTTGCGGCATTTTCCTTTGCTGAAGCAATTATTTTTTCTGAATCAACTCTAGCATTCTTGATGATAGTTTGTCTTGACTCATCACCTGCTTTTTTGCCTTCAGTTATAATTCTATCAGCCTCTTTTTTAGCTTTTTCTAAGATTTTTTGCCTTTCCACTTCACTTGCTTCCAGTTTCTTCTCGATTTCTTCTGCCTGTTTTAAGCTTTTCTCAACCTTTTCGGATCTTTCGTTAAGCATTTTTAAGACAGGCTTGTACAAAAGTTTATACAGAATAAAAAGAAGCACTAAGAAATTCACTGCTTGAGCAATAAGCATTGCTGGATTAATTCCAATTTTGTCTAACATCTTAATAACTCCTATACAAATTTAATAACTAAAGCAATAACCAAGGCATAAATAGCAATAGCTTCTGCAAAAGCAGCCGTTAAAATCAAACTAGTCTGAATTTTGTCGGCAGCTTCTGGATTTCTACCAATTGCTTCTAAACCTTTTCCAGCTAACACTCCGATAGCTAAGGCCGGAGCAATAGTTCCTAAACCAATAGCTAAAGCTGCTGCTAATAACTGTACTGATTCTTTTCCCATTTAATTTTTCCTTTCTGTAGCTTCGACTTGCCTATGGTAGGCAGGAATATATATTCCCTACCGAAGCAAAAGCCCTTTCCGTTAAACGGATAAACTCCACTTTGCGTGAAGAAGGACAACTAATTTATTTTAATTTTAATGATTATCCATGACTTGCTGTGGTGGCCATCTTAATGAATACCAACGTTAACATTGTAAATACCAAAGCCTGAATTAAACCAACAAATAACTCCATAACATAAAATGGCAGCGGTATGAAATACGGTACCAAAACAGATAAAACAGTCAACAAAACTTCTCCTGCAAAAACATTACCAAAAAGTCTAAAAGCAAAAGAAAATATCTTCACAATCTCGGATATAAATTCTAGAATTCCAACAAAAAAGTGTATGGGCGAAGAGAAATTTAAGAACTTTTTGAAATATTTTGCAAAGCCGATTGCTATAATGCCCGAAACCTGAACGAAAATAATCGCAATAATGCCTAAAGCTAGAGTGGTATTTAAATCAGCAGTCCCTGATCTTAAAAATGGAACAAGAACTT
Organism: bacterium; assembly: GCA_037442065.1. Taxonomy (GTDB): domain Bacteria; phylum Patescibacteriota; class CPR2_A; order CG2-30-33-46; family CG2-30-33-46; genus JBBIQZ01. Next base: position 8,230 of record JBBIQZ010000002.1, read on the forward strand.
CTTTACCATCATGAATTCTATTAATGCCCACTGTTCCCAAACCAGGAATTAACCCAAGCCAATTATTGAATAAAATAAAGATAAAGAATGTGGCGATTAACGGGAAAATCTTTTCGGTTAATTTTCGGTCTCTAGTGATACCATCTGTTAAATTCAACAAAGACTCAAGAACTAATTCAAAAGCATTTTGAATTCCGTGAGGCACCTTTTTCATTTTTCTGGTCGCTAGAAAAGATAAACCTACTAAAAGCAAAGAGATTATAACCGTTGCCAATATGCTGTTAGTAATTGGAATCGGCCCTAAATTAAATAAATGTTCTGACGTGATAGAAATATTCATTTTGCTTGATTTAAATTTTTATAAACTTTATAAATGCTATATCCTGAAGTAAATAAGGATAAAAAGATTCCTAAAAACAAAAATAAGGGACTTGAGTTAAACTCTTTATCCAAAAATGTACCTAAAACTACAAATAAAACCAAAGGTATACTTACCCGCCACCCTATTTCAAATAAGCTTTGATAAACGGTAATCTTATCTAATGATTTTGAATATTGCTTGGTCATAATTTTAAAAATAAAATACACCCGAAAGATGTATTGCACTATATTACATGAAAGACAAAAAAATGTAAAGACCTTAAAGTATTGACCGCTTTTTTAGCTTAGCTTCTTTAAAGCTTCTTTTAGTCTTTCTAAAGATTCTTCCTTACTCAGTGCCCAGAGGAGTTCTGTCGGCGATGGGCTTTTTTCGAGTCCGGAAAGGGCAACCCTAACCGGCCAAAAAACATCACCAAAAGATAAACCATTTTCCTCCATTATATTTTTTAAAATTTGTTCAAATTCCGTTTCGGCTTTCGGCCAGTCTTTTTGTTTCTCTAAAATTTCTAAAGTTTTCTCTAGACCAATTTTTGTTTTTTTCTTATCGCTTTTTTTAAAAATTAATAGCCTAAAATCGTAATCTTTAAGCTCTATGATTCCTTGGCTTAATTCTTGCAATTCTTTTAGGGTCTTGGCTCTCTCTTTAAAAATCTCAACCATTTTTTCCGAAACATTCGCTTCCTTGCTTAATTCCTTATCGGTTTTTCCTCTTAAATAATGAGCGTTTATAAAATTTAATTTTTCAATATTAAAAATAGCCGGGCTTTTTTGCACCCGCTCAATTTTAAATTCTTTTATTAAATCCTCTAAAGTAAAAAACTCTCTTTCATTTCCAGGATTCCAACCCAAAAGAGCTAAAAAATTTATTATTGCTTCTGGAAGATAACCTTTTTCTTTATAGTCTGCCAAAGACACGGAACCGCTACGTTTGGATAATTTAGTCCGGTCTTCGTTTAATATTAACGGCATATGCCCATACTCTGGCTTTTTATAACCAAGCGCCTCCAAAATAAATATTTGCTTGGGCGTATTTGATAAATGCTCCTCGCCTCTTAAAACATGGGTTATTTTATCTTCGGCATCATCAATTGCATTTGAGAAATAATAAATTGGGATCTTATTTGATCTCACAATAACAAAATCAGAAAACTCTTTACTTTCAAAAACAACCTTTCCCCGAATCAAATCCGTAAATTCAATTCTTTGATTTTGAGGAACTTTAAACCATATAGCCCCCTCTTTTTCGTAAGCTAGTCCTTCATTAACTAATTTTAGAGCCAACGATAAATGTTTTTCCATATTATTTAGTTGATGAGAAATCGGACCGTCCCATTTTAAACCCAGCCATTCCATGCCATTTTTTATATCTTCTTCGGATTCTTTCGTAGACCGTTCTTGGTCGGTATCTTCAAATCTTAAAAGGAAATCGCCCTTATTATGCTTAGCAAATAAATAATTGAATAATGCGGTTCTTGCGGAACCGATATGAAATTTTCCTGTTGGGCTGGGCGGAAATCTTGTAATTATTTTAGCCATTTTTTTCCTTAAATTTTTCTTTAATTAAAGCATAAATGAATTTCGGCACAGCTTCAAATATTCTTCCGATTCTTTTAGGTTCTTGAAATAAACGCCAAAACCATTCTAAACCTATTTTTTGGAAACCCTCCGGCGCCCTTTTTATTTTTCCGGAAACAAAATCAAAAGTTCCGCCGACCCCAATAGCTATCTTAGTATTTAGTTTAGACCAATTTTTACAAATCCATTTTTCCTGCTTAGGCTGCCCCCAAGCCACAAATAAAACGTCAGAATTTATCTTCTGGATTAGCCCTTTCTCTTCCGGTGAGCCAGCATAAAAGCCATTAATCTTTATCCCCGGAAACTTGCGAATTAATTTTTTATTAACCTCTTCGGCAACTCCTTCCTTGCCACCCAAAAGAAAAATTGACCAATCATTTTCATAAGCTTTTCTTACAATATCCCAAAACAAATCAGCCCCGGAAACTTTTTCTGGTAGAACTTTCTTTAAATAAGATGGCTTAAAAATTAAGGCTAACAAAGACCAAAAAGCCAAAAAAGGAATTTCTAAATATTTAAAAAAGGTCTTAGAGGTTTTGTAGCTTAAAAATTTAGAAGCCCATAAAATTCCCGAACCATCAGCTGTTACCAAATCGGCTGAATTTACACTTTTTAGAAAATCCTTATCTTTCTCGGCCAACATTAGGGTTTCCGGATTAGCCGTAACTATAAAAAGTTTCTTTCCATTTTCCAAAACTTCGGAAATTTTGTCTAAAACTTTTTTGTAGGTAAGCTTGTCTATCCTTACTTTTAAGATTTTTATGCTTTCTTTATCTATCATTTAACCTTAAAGATGTCGCCGTGCCCGGGAATGACATAATCAGCTAAAGCCAAAACTTTCTTCTTACTTTCCTGCAATTTAACTTCATCTTTAGTAAACTCTGGGCTATCGTTTTGGGCGAAAAAGAATAAATCGCCAACAATAGCGTAAGTCCCCTTGTTGGTTTTAGTTAAAACAGAAATACTGTCTCCGGTATGGCCTGGGGTTTGAATTATTCTTGTATCGACCGCGAGTTCTATTGTCCTTAAAACCGGAAAAAATTCATAAATATCGCCTTTTATAGTATCTTCTTCAATATAAATTGTTGCTTTTCTAAAAAGATGGTTGTTATCTCTATGGTCGGAATGAGAATGAGTATTAACCACAATATCTATATCCTCGGGTTTTAAATTTTCTTTCTTAAGGCTTGTTAGAATTTCCTGCTCTACGGCAATATTTCCGGTATCAACTATAATATTTTTACCTCCATCTCTTATTAAAGTAATCGTAGAAGAAGCCTTAAGTTTATTATCACTTAACCATTTAAAATATCCGGGGACTAAAATCTTTACTTCAGTCACAGTTTACTCCTTACTTAATACTTAAAGTATTATACTTCTCTTCGATAAAATTTTTAATCTTTTGCTTAAAAACTTTTTCGTCAAATTTTAAAGCATGTTCTCTTATCTTCTCCGGCTTAAACTTTTTTTCGTCTCTTATAAATCTATTGATTGCCCCTTTTAAAGATTGGCAACTCGGCTCATTAAAAAACTCACCTGTTTCACCTTCTACAACGGTTTCTCTGCTCCCTCCTTTTCCGGCAGCAACAACCGGTTTACCGCAAGACATTGCCTCAATAGGGGTCAGACCAAAATCCTCATTAAAACTTGGAAAAATAAAGGCCCTGCATTCCTTATAATACTTTAAAACTTCTTTTTCAGGTAAAAAGCCCAAAAAAGTTATATTATTCTTAGCTTTCTTTATGAGCTCTTGTTTTTGCGAGCCCTCTCCTATAACAACCAACTTTAATCCTAGATCATTAAAAGCGTCCACGGCTAAATCAACCATTTTATAAGGGGAAAGTCTAGAAACGATAAGAAAATAATCTTTTTTAACCTTAGAAAGAGCAAATTTTTCTGTATCAACTGATGGATAAACAACTTGCGATTCTTTTTGATAATATTTTCTTATCCTTTCTTTTGTAAGGTTAGAATTAGCGACCCAATAATCAACTCTGTCTGCCGCTACCTTATCCCAAATTCTAGCTTTCTCTAAAATTCTATTGGCAATGCCTTTCAAAAAAAATCCTAAGTTCTGTTGTCTTAAATATTCTGCGAAATCAATCCATAAAAACCTGGTCGGAGTATGACAGTAAGAGATATGAACTGTCTCAGGCTTGGTTAAAATTCCCTTTATCCAGCTTGAAGAAGAAGAAATAACAACATCAAATTGAGAAAAATCTAATTCTTCAACTGCTTGAGGCATAAAAGGTAAAAGATATTTATGGCGAAAATTTAGAAACTCGGCCTTTTTTTGAAGAGAAGAAGTGATGATTTTTTTATTGTGAAAAAGACGGCCGGCTTTTTGCCAGTTACAAAATAGAGTAAAAATCGGCGCTTCCCGAAAAATTTCTGCTAAAGACAGGGTTACTTTTTCCGCCCCGCCGTATTGATTTAAAAAATCATGAGCTATAGCGACTTTCATTTTCTGGTTCCTTTTTCTGAAGCTTTAAGATTCGCCCAAGCTTCTTTTGTAATCATCCAAGTTTTCTAAAGCAATATAGGTTCCTTTGGCAACACAAAATAAAGGATTATCGGCAGTATGACAAGGAACGCCGGTTGCCTTTGTTAGAAGTTTATCAATATTTTTTAAAAGGGCACCTCCACCAGTTATAACCATTCCTTGATCAATTACATCAGATGAAAGCTCAGGTGGAGTTTTGGCTAACACTGCTTTTACGGCGGCAACAATTTGATCTAATTCATCTTTCATGGCTTCGGTTATTTCATTCCCGTTAACATTTATAATTCTGGGGAGGCCGGCAATAGTATCCCTTCCCTTAATCTCTAAATTTGAGGCATTATCTTGAGGTAAAGCACTTCCAATGTTTACTTTAATTTCTTCGGCAGTCTTATCTCCTATGGCTAAGCCATATTTTTTTCTGATATATTCTCTTATGGCAGCATCTATTTTGTTTCCGCCGACTCTTACTGAATTCCAAGAAACAATACCTCCCAAAGAAATAACTGCTACTTCGGAGGTTCCTCCGCCGATATCAACAACCATATTTCCGGCCGGATTGGCAATAGGAATATCGGCGCCGATAGCGGCGGCTAATGGCTCTTTTATAATATAGGCCGCCTTAGCTCCTGCCTGCATAGTGGCATCAACTACTGCCCTTCTTTCTGTTGAAGTAACGCCGGCGGGCACAGAAACCATAACATCCGGTCTAAAAAGTCTAACTCCTCCGGCAGTTTTATTTATAAAATAACGAATCATCGCTTCGGTTATTCTATAATCAGCAATAACCCCGTCTTTTAAAGGACGGGAAGCTACTATCGTGTCGGGAGTTTTTCCCAGCATTTCTTTTGCTTCTGCCCCAACAGCCATAACCCTGTTGTCAATTGTGGAAACAGCAACAACTGAGGGTTCGTTTATAACAATCCCTTTTTTGGCTACACCAACTAAAACATTTGCTGTCCCTAAATCTATACCAATGCGTTTCTTAAACATAAATTCTCCAAAGATTCATTATAACACAACTTTAGGTCTTTACTCTTTTAATATCTGCCCCTAAACTGTTTAGCTTTTCCTCAATATGCTCATAACCTCTGTCTATCAGATGAATATTGTCTATTTCGCTTTCTCCTTCTGCAATCAAAGCGGCGATAATTAAAGTAGCGCCAGCTCGTAAATCAAAAGAAGAAATTTTTGTACCAAAAAGAGGAGTTGGACCGGTAATTAAAATATGATGGATATCGCGAATTATTGCTTCCGCTCCCATTTTTTTTAGTTCCTTAATATAATTTAACCGTCCTTCATACATTGTTTCGTGAATTTCTGAAGTCCCTTCGGCTTGGGTTAATAAAATAGCCATCGGCGCCTGCAGATCTGTGGGGAATCCGGGATAAATGTCAGTTCTTATGGTTGTGGCTTTAAAATTTGTTGAAGGTTTTACAACCAGTTTGTTCTTTAAAACTTTAAAATTTACGCCTATTTCTTCAAATTTAGTTAAAAGCAAATCATTATGATCGGAAATAAAATTTAAAATTTCCACCTCACCTCTTGAAACAGCAGCAGCAATTGCCAAAGTCCCAGCTTCTATTTGATCGGGAATTATTTTGTGCTCTATATTTCTATTTAAATTTTTAACACCGGAGATTTTTAAATTATGAGTATTAACCCCTTTTAGTTTTACTCCAAGTTTGATTAAAAACCGGCAAAGATCCTCAATATGAGGTTCGCAAGCGGCCATTCTTAATCTTGTATTTTTTGTTTTAGAAACTGCCATTAAAATATTTTCGGTGGCGGTAACACTCATCTCTGCCAAAACTATTTTTTCGTTCTCCCGCAATTTATTTGCTTCTAAAAAATAATAATTTTTTCTCTCTTTTATAGAAACCCCCAACTCTCTTAGGGCTTTAAAATGAGTAGTCAGCGGCCTTGAACCAATAAAACATCCACCGGGCTGAGCAATTTTTACTTTGCCGAACCTTGCCAAAAGAGGACCGATTAATAAAACCGATGCCCTGATATTTCTAACCAATTTATAATCTGGGGTAAAGCTTTTTACTTTTTTAGTATCAACTACAAAAACATTTTTCTTTATCCTGATAACTTTGCCGCCTAGCTTGCGGATAATTTTAAACATCGTAAAAACATCTTCTATCTCTGGAACATTTAAAAGCCTATAAGAAGATGGACTTATTAATGTGGCGGCGATAATTGGCAAAGCGGCATTTTTGGAACCAGAAACCGAAACCTTGCCCCTTAAATGAGTTCCGCCTCGGATTAAAAACTTTTCCATAATAGCCTTTTTAAAATTGTAGTGGTTATTTTAAGGGTTTAGAAGGAGTTTTTCAAGAGGAAATGTTTCTGTTCTTTTGAGTAATCATCGACAGGAAATTACTCAGAAGAACTTTGCCTTCTCCACCATTTTGAAAGCCGTTCTTTTATTATTTTTTCATAGCCATGCGGCTCCGGCCGGTAATATTTCTTGCCTTTTAAATTTTTCGGCAGATAATCTTCTAAAATAAAATTGCCCTCGAAATTATGAGGGTATTTATAACCTTTTCCGTGCCCCAATTTTCTTGCCAGTTTTGTGGGCGCATTTCGCAAATGCAAAGGAATGGGGTCTAATCTTTCTTTAAAAATATCAGCCTCTGCCTCGTTTATGGCAATCTTTGCGGCATTAGATTTAGGAGCGGTTGCTAAATATAAACAAGTTTGAGAAAGAATAAGCTTTGCTTCCGGAAAGCCGACTAGATGAACCGCTTGGGCGCAATTTTGAGCTAAAATCAAAGCGTGTGGATCGGCATTACCAATATCTTCCGAGGCAAAAATGACCATTCTTCTGGCTAAAAACATCAGGTCCTCGCCGCTTTCTATCATTCGGGCCAAATAATAAACGCTGGCATCTGGATCGCTTCCCCGCATACTCTTTATAAAAGCTGATATAGTATCATAATGCTGGTCACCGGCCTTATCATATTTTAAAGCTTTTTTGGAAATAATATCTTCTATGTCTTTTAAGCTTATAATTGAACCTCTTTTTGCGTTTAGAGCGGCTATTTCTAAAACATTTAAAGTCACCCGGGCGTCGCCATTGGAAAATTTTGTTAAATATTCTAGGGCTTTTTTATTAATTTTTAAATTAAAACTTCCCAAGCCTTCTTTTTTATTCTTTAAAGCTCTCTTTACAATCATTTCTAAATCTTTATCGCCTAAAGGCTCCAGCCTAAACAAACGAGACCTAGAAAGCAAAGCTGAATTTATTTCAAATCCTGGGTTTTCGGTTGTTCCGCCAATTAAAATAATAGTCCCATCTTCTATGTGAGGCAGAAAAGCATCTTGCTGAGCCTTGTTAAAACGGTGAACTTCATCCACAAATAAAATGGTTTTTTGACCGAAACCAGAAAGCCTTTCTTCGGCTTCTTTTACAACTCTTCTAATATCGGCTACTCCGGCAGTAACCGCCGAAAATTCCTGAAAGTTATTCTTGGTTTTTAAAGCAATAATTCGGGCAATGGTCGTTTTTCCGCTTCCTGGCGGTCCCCATAAAATTACAGAAGTTATTTGGTCGTTCTCTATCAACCGCCTTAAGGGTTTTCCAGGACCAAAAAGATGCTCTTGGCCAACAAAATCTTTTAAATTTTTAGGCCTTATTCTATCAGCTAACGGTTTTGTTGCTTTCTCTTTCATAATTTTATTGTAGCAACATTTGTTAAAATAAAAAGTTCAAAGTAGCTTTAGATAATTGATTATTAGCTCAAGCTAAGTATAATTTAAACTATGATTGTTAAAAGAAGAATCATCTTATACATTGTATCTTTCTTTCTTTTGGTGGCCGTTGCTATTATTGCTATTTTTGTGGCTAATGGCTATTTTTTTGATTTCAAAACGGGCAAAATTAAAAGACAGGGAATGATTGTTTTAAGAACCGTTCCTAAAAACGTTAATGTTTTTGTTGATGAAAAGTTTAAAAAGAACAAAACTCCTCTTGATATTTCTTTATTTCCGGGAACTTATACCCTAAAAGTAGAAAAAGATGGCTTTATAACCTGGCAAAAAACCGCCAACGTTGAAGCCGGACTTGTGACCTGGTTTGATTATGTCTTTCTTGTTCCTAAAGATAAAAAAATTGATTCTGTAACAACAGCAGGGATAAAAAATTTTTTAATCTCTAAAGATTTTTCCAAAGTAGCTTTTATAGATTTAAAAAATAATGTCTGGACGGCCGATATAGCAACTAACCGGCAAAAAAAACTTTACTCGCCAAAACAAGAAACCGAAAACGTAGATATTTTAGATTTAAGCAGTGACGGCAAAAACTTGTTAATCGCCACAGCAACAAAAGAAGAAAAAAACTATAAGCTGGTCTCTGAAAACGAAGAAGCCACTTTAAACAAATTACCTGGCGAAACTACCCAAATAGCATTCTCCTTAAATGCCAACGACAGATTTTATGCTGTATCCGACTCCAACCTTTACTTAATAACAAGAGGAGAAACCGCTAAACTAGAAAGTGGCGTTTTAACTTTAGCTCAAAGCCCGGGGAATTTATATTTTGTAAAAACTACCGGTTTGAAAAATGAAATATGGAAAGCAAGTTTCGATTTTAAAACAAAGGATAAGCTCGGGGAAGAAAGCTTAGGAAAAGTTTCTCTCTATCCTGGAGAAAACCGCTTAGTCTATACCGTGGGCGAAGATAAAGAATTGTTTTCCTTAGAAAGCGGCTTGAAAGAAAAAATAAATTCTAAAGTAGAAGATGCTTGGTGGTCAAAAGATGACAAGAGGCTAGCTTATAGAACATCCAAAGAGCTATATATTTATACTTTCAAATCTGATGATCCCCGCGAACTAAAAAATATGATAACGACAAGGCTTTCAACCAACATAGACAAAGCTTACTGGTTTTACGATTCTAAACACTTAGTATTTAGGGAAGACTCAAAAATAAATTTAATTGATTTTGACGGAACTTACTCTGTGACTCTAACGGATAAAGCGGCACCGATAAACTCTTTTATAACAACAAAGTTGGGCAAATCTTTAATTTTTGCCCAAGAAGAAAACGGTATTTCCAATATAAAAGTCTTAAAGCTCTCCGATTAATTAATTGCCAACAAGACTATTTACCGGCACCGGATTTTCCGTAGTCAAAGCAGTATTGGTTTTGGGATCGGGCTCAATTTGGATTGCTTTAACCACTCTTCTTTTCCAAGTCGTCCCCGGCGGGTCGCAAGTCATTAAAGAAATAATAGAATCTTTGGTCTGTCCTAAAACACTTACGTCTTCCGGCGGAACGACTACAACATCAAAAACTTTATAAACATATTTTACTTGATTAAAATTAACAATTATTAAATCGCCTTTGGCAAGCTTGTTTAAATTAGCAAAAATAAAATTATAATTTCCTTTCGCCCAACGATAATTGGAACTATGGCCCACAAAAAAAGCGTTCCCCACTTCACCGGGTTTAGAGGTTACCGGATAATGAGCAATACCGTTTTCCATCGCACCTAAAATGTCCGAATCTTTAATGCTGGCTGCTTCCACGATAGGCGCATCCACATTTATTTTAGAGACGATTAATTTATTTTCTTTAAGCGCTGGATCTTTTTTAACTGTTGCTTGCGGCTTAGAATCATTTATCGGCTGAGTATTAGTATCTTTCTTCTGTCCTAAAAAATAATCAACATTTGCCGAAACTAAAGGGAAAACAAAGTATACAATAAGAATCGTTGAAACTATCCAGGCTAAAAATACGTAAAAAACCGGCGACCTATTTTTGAATATGCTTTTAAAATCTATTTTCATAAATTTATCTTTATTCGATGACAAATTCCTTTGTTTATCTTATAATAGGTTAAAAAGAATAAATATTTTATATCAATTTCGTTAAAAAGTCAAGGTGTTGTTTAGCTTTTTAACTTACAAATTAGCCCGAGTGGTGAAATTGGTAGACACGCGGGACTCAAAATCCCGTGGTAGCAATACCATGTCGGTTCGAGTCCGACCTCGGGCACCACACTTCGCTCCTTTGGAGCTACGCGTGGCAAGCCAAACTTAAAACAATTCCTAGACTTTGCTTGACAAACCAATAAAATCCTTAAAAAGGATTTTATTTTTGCTTCTTTTTTAATATCTCTTGGAGCTTAAAAACGCTTTTACCGAAAACAAAAGGCCGTTTTCTTTTTCGTTTAAGTTTTTGCTCCTCTTTCTCTTCTATTACTTTTTCAATCTCTTCGAAATCTTTCATAGAAATTTTAAAATTTCCTTAGCTAATTTTTCCCTGTCATGCCGGATCAAATCTTTAAAGTTAGCAGATTTTTTAAAGCTCTCCGATATTAAATCCGCTTTTATAATTTTAGCTTTCAAATTTTTGGCATTCCCCAATTTAACCAATTCCTCACTTTTTTTCTTATACTTTAAAATTACATCTTTGGGAGGCTTTTTGGTATTAAACAAAATATAGTCTATAACATTTTCCCCTATATATTGTTCCAACTGACCAATATAATTTTCAAGAAAAAAACCCCGATCTTGTTCTTTGTTAACCAAATTACAAACATATAAAACCTTTGCCTTAGAATTATTTAAAGCTTCCTTAAAACCAGAAACTAAAAAATTAGGAATAAGACTGCCGTATAATGTTCCCGGGGAGATAACAATTAATTCGGCATCTTTTAATTCCTTTTTAACCTCTGGATTAATTTTAGCTTTAGGAGAAAGAAAAACTTGAGCTATTTTTTGCTTAGAAAAATCGTAAGAATCTAAAAATTTTTCCCCTTTTAACGTTTTGCCGTTATCTAATTTGATAAATAACCTCGTATTGTCCAAAGTAACCGGCAAAACTCTTCCTTTAGTTGCTAATATTTTTGAAGCCTCTAAAACGGCATTTTGAAAATTTCCGGTAATTTTTTCTAAAACAGTTAAAAATAAATTACCAAAGCTATGGCCTTTTAAAGAGCTTTTACGAAACCTAAAATTAAAAAGTTTTCTCATTGTGCTGGTTGATAAAGATAAAGCAACCAAGCACTGTCTTATATCACCTGGCGGTAAAACGCCGAATTCATCCCTTAAAATTCCAGTAGAACCTCCGTCGTCAACCATCGAAACAACAGCCGTTAAATCTAGGTTAAACTTTTTTAAGCCGGACAAAACAGCGAAAGAGCCGGTACCGCCGCCAATTACAACAACTTTCGAATTTTTCATAACCTAAATTATTGCAGAAAATTGTAAATATTAAAACCCATCTTTTTTATATAAAAAAATCGCCCCTTATCGGGGCGATTTTTAGAGATTTTATTCTCTTTTTGGTCGTGCTTCGTTTACAACAATTTTTCTGCCTTCCATCTCTTTGCCATTAAGATCAGTAACGGCTTTTTGGGCTTCTTCATCTGAAGACATTTCAACAAACCCAAATCCTCGAGAACGGCCAGAAAACTTATCTGTAACAATGTTAGCTTCCTCTACTTTACCAGCTTCAGCAAACATTTCTGTTAACTGTTCGCTGGTAGCAGAATAAGGAAGATTTCCGACAAATAGTTTTTTTGCCACGTTTTTCCTTTCTTTTTAAGACCCAGGAAAAACGTTTTTAGAACACATCGCTTTTTCCTTTTCTTAAAATTACAATTAAACTTTTAATCAGAAATTTCTTAAGTGCTCATCAGAAATTCATTAAACATTATACACGTTTAAACTAAAAAATCAACCGAAAACTCTAAAAGCTAAATTTTGGTAAAATTTCTAAGTTATGTCCTAAAAAGCATTGCAAATGCCCAAATGGCAAAAATGATAGAAAACACACCCAAAAGACCGATAAGACTTACAATTCCTCCAGCTATGAGAATGATGCCATCAATAAGCAATAAAATTGCAACTAGCCACCATACCCAACTTTGACTCATAATGCCTCCTTTAAAAATTTTCAAATTACAAAATAAAGATAATAAAAAAAATTTCTCAATTCTAATGAGAATTTCACAAAATTTAACCTTAAAATTTTATATTTTATGAGATTTATAAAATTTAAATTTTAAACCTTAAAACCAAAACCTTCTTTGGGCTCTTTTGCCTCGGAGATCTTACCAAATTTTTCCTCGTACTGTTTAATATTATCTTCCAAAGCATTTACAATCCTTTTCATATGGCCGGGGCTGGTTATAATCCTAGAGGTTAAAACTCCCTGGGGCGGAAAAATATTCAAAAAATCTAAAACAAATTCTTCTTTGGAATGGGCAACATACATAACATTGGCATATCTGCCTTTAAGATCTTTATCATCAACTTTTACTTTTAACTCTTGCTGGTCCATAATTTCTCCTTTCTTTAATAAAATTGATTTTTCGCAAAATTGAATTTTGAGGATACATCTTTTTAAATTTGATAAAAATATACTCTTTTTGCGGTAGCGGATTACCGACTTCTATTTCCTCACCATCTTTGTTTAAAATCTCTAAAACTTTATCATGATAAATTCTGCCTGGGGTTAATATTTCTAAGATATCACCTTTTTTAATCTGATTTCTACAAATAATCTTGGAAAATTCTTTGAATTGGCTTTCAATAATGCCTAAAAATTTATATTTTTCTATAGGCCTCCTGTTTGGATAAATTTCTCCTTTTTTAGCCTTGCCAAAAAGAAATCCCGTTGTATAGTCCCTGTGAGCTATTTTTTCTGTTTCTTCTAATAATTCAGGTAAAAATTTTTTAAAATTATTATTTTGATAGTAATCAATTGCCTTTCTGTAAGCGCGGGCAATGACCGATAAATAATATTCACTTTTATTTCGACCTTCTACTTTTAAACCGGTAACTCCCGCCTTAATTACATCCGGAATGTATTCTAAAAGTCTTAAATCCTTGGAATTAAAGATATAAGTTCCTTTACTATCTTCTTTGGCAGTTAAAAATTCCCCGGGACGCAATTCTTCCTCTAAATAGGCTTTATACCTCCAACGGCAAGGCTGAGCGCAGTCCCCTTGGTTTGCTTCTCTGCCGGTAAAAAATGCCGAAAGCAAGCATCTTCCCGAATAAGAAATACACATTGCACCATGAACAAAAATTTCCAGTTCAATATCAGGAACCTTCTTTTTGATTTCTTTTATTTCTTTAAGGGTTAACTCGCGAGCTAAAATTATTCTTTTAACCCCTAAATCTTTCCAAAATTTAACTGCCTGCCAGTTTAAGGTATTGGCTTGGGTTGATAAATGAATCGGGACTTTAGAAGCTTCTTTAATTAATCTAACTATCCCTGGATCGGCAACAATAAAAGCGTCCGGTTTTGCTTTAGAAATCTTTCTAATGTCTTCTTTGATGGTTTGAAAGTTAAAATTACGGGCAAAGATATTAAAAGTAACATAAAACTTCTTGGCTAGTAAATGGGCCAATTTTATTGCCTTAGCTAAGCTTTGATGAGTAAAGTTAACTTCAGCTTTCCTTAAAGAATACTTACCAAGCCCACCATAACAGCAATCAGCGCCATATAAAAAGGCAAATTGGGCTTTTTTAAAATCTCCTGCTGGCAAAATTAATTCAGGTTTGCTTCTCATTAATTTATTTTAACATTTTTTCCTTACTTATCTCAAAAGTGCTATAGTAATAGTTAAAAACACAACAAAGCAGGTAAAAATTTCATAAAATATATAAAGATAAAATAAGTTTTTCTTTCCCTTTATTTTTGATGGATAAAAAAAGTATTAGAAAAAATTTCGACTATGATGGCCGAAAATCAAAGAGTCTCTCCTGGGATTTATGGTTAGCCCTTTTTTAAAATATGTCAAAAGGTCTTTTTAATAGCTAATTTTTCAAGTCTTTCGTTGGCTAAATTAAAATGGTCGGTTTCTATTTGAATTAAAGCGGCAAAAACCGTCTTTATTCGCGGCTCGGGCGCTCCTTTTACGATTTCTTTGTAAAAATTTATAGCCCGGTCTTCACGCAAGCGGGTTTCTTCTAAATCTTTTTTAATATCGGACAAGCAATCTGCGTTGGTTTCTTCTTTTTTATCTTGCCCTAAAAGTTTTCTTATAACCGAAGCGTGCTCTCTTTCTACTTTGCTTAAAAATTTAAACATTCCGGAAATTTCCGGGTCATTTACAGTTTGAGAAATACAACGATAAAAAGCAGTGTTATCGATTTCTAGTTTTAACGATTCTTCTAAATAACCTTTTGTTTTTTCGGAGAGACTGATACCGATGTTTTTCTCGCTCCATTCAGCTGCATCAATTAAAAAGTTTTGATGTGCTCCGCAAAAAGGACAATGACTAGGTTTGGCCAAACCAATATAAGCTTCCCCACAAATTTCACAACGATATATTTTCATTTTAATAAGTTATCCCTTACCCCCGGAATTTTTCCACACTTTCTAACGAAAGAAAAATGGCAAAAACCCAGAACAATAAGTTGTCAGAAGTAGCTGTTTTGTCTAAAACGTATCCGGCGCTTGTGTAGCTGTATTGGAAAATATCAAAAGGTAACCCCCAAATCTTGTACCAGAAAATAATAATAAGGATTACTGCCGAAATAATGGCCAGAGCAAATCTAATTAAATGATCTTTCATATAAATCCTTTTTATCTTTTTAAATTATACCACTAAACAGCTAAAAAGGCTAAATTTATCTTGCGGTTATTTTTCTTTTTCCTTGAATTCTCCAGGTTCCACAGCTAAATCTTCATTTAGCTCAACATCTTTTTGATTTGGAAGCCAGTGAGAAGTGATAAGTCCCAAGATTACAATAAAGGTTGTGTAAAAAAGGGCTTCTTTATTAGCTTTGGTAATTGATTGATGACTAATTGTAACAATTTCATCTTTTATTTTAGGAGGAAGATTGCCAGAAACTTTTGCTCCGCCGCCAAACTCAACATTAGAAGTCTCTTTGGCAATATTTTCGCTTATTTTTGGTTTTAAAGTAGAAGGAATTACTTTGCTATCGTTTATACCGCTTGAAATATTAGAGGAAATTGCCGAGAGTAAAACCGCCCCGATAATCGCTGTACCTAAAGTTGTACCAATTTGCCTTAAAGTATTGTTAACACCCGAGGCCTCGCCAGCTTCTTGAACCGACACCGCCGAAAGAGTAATATTGTTAATTTGCGTTATATTTTTTGTTAAAAATTCTTGGACTTCTTTGATTGTTTCTCTATTAAACATTTTTACTATTTTTAAGCTTTTTCTTTTTCATATCTTCTTGCCATTGCTCAAAAATAATTTCTACAAAAGTTTGCATAGCATCTCTAATTTCCGCTACTTGCTTATCGGATAATTTTGGATCATTCAGTATTTCTTTTGCTCGTTGGATGCTTATCATTCCTCCCTATAAAAGTTTAAAGGTTTCTAAAATTTCTTTTTCGGTTTTTGATAGTTCGGCATCACCGTAAAAAACTATTTCATAAAAAGTTTTATCCTTCTGCATAACATAAACAATGAAAGGCGCTCCACATCCAGGGCCATCGCAATATCCTCCGGGAGCTTTGAATACCGCAAACTTATAATTATTTATAGTTTCGTATGAATCTCTTTCAAAATCTAAATAATAAAAATCATCAAGTTTTGTAACACTGCCATTTTTGCTCTCCGCTTCGCCTAATCTTACCTCAAAACTATTTTTATCATCAAGTTCAAAATCTACTAAATGGTTTGGGTCTTCGTTCATATAAAAACTAATAGTTGCATCAACTGGTGTTTCTAGCTCAAAACCAAAATCAGTATTCTTATAATTTTTCCAACCGTCTTTCGAGTTTATATTGGCAAATACTTCAGTGCTTTTCTCCTTTTTTGTTTTAAAGTCTTGAATTTGAGATTCTAGCTCGCTGATTTTATTGTCATAACCATTCCTCAATCTACTTTGTTGATCAAGCAAATACCAGCTACCAATTATGGCGCTGATAATTATAACCGTGACTGTTATTGCAATAAGTATTTTTTTCTTTTTCATATAATCAAATATTTATATCTTCTGTATCTGGGGCTTCTTCATCACCCTCTTCAATATCAATTTCTTTCTTTACTTTTTCAAATTCATTCTCAAGCCTTGAAAGTTCTTTCCGGCTTTCTTTGATAAGAGCCGCACCTTCTTTAACTCTTGTAAGTCCAGCTTCTACATCTGCCTCTTCTTGGTTATCAAACCAATCAACAATTTCTTTTAGCTTTTTTAATTTACTTTTTAAGTCATTTTGAGCCATATTTTACCTCTTATTCTTATTTATATTTTTTACTTCTGAACTTATTTTACCATCAGAGACTCGGATGTTAACCTCTTCTCCAATATTTACTTGTTGAATGTTTTTAATTACTTTCCCTCCGACTGAAGCAATACTGTAACCGAGACTCAACTGACGCATAGGATTATGAATCCTTAATCTTCTATCAACATCATCTAAAGAATTATTGCCCTGTTTCAACTGATCCTCAAAGCCTTCAACAAGTTGCGAAGAATAAGCTTCTATCTCTTTTTTGACTTGATCAAAATTTTGACTGAAGCCTTTGATAAGCAATATAGAATAATCGCTTAATGTCTTACTCATATTCTTAATAGAATAACCACTTCCCACTAAGGCATTTTTGATCTTATTTTTTAACTCGTTAAAACTTCTAAATATATTAGCAAATCGTTTTTCTATTTTTCTTGATAGATCATCAAGTTGGTAATTAGTATCATTCAGCATTTCTTGATAATTAAATATTAAATCTTTTTTGGCGCCGGCAATATTATGAATAATTTTAACCCAAGACTCATTCAGAATTGTTGTAACTGCGGTAGGGGTTGAAACTGCTTTATCTGCTACCAAAGACCGAGCCAAAAAGTGGTTAGAACTTACTGAAAAAACCTTTATTTTTGCCCGTTACGCACGATATTGGTTTAAAAATGGCACAATACAGCAAAAACGAGAAATTGCCCAAACAATAGGTTTGAACTTCCTTTTAAAAGACAAAAATCTCTATTTTTCAATTCAAAAGCCGTTCCACATTATTGCAGAATGGCAAAATTTTCTACATTGGCAGGGGTGGAGAGAATCGAACTCCCGACTAAGGTTTTGGAGACCCTCGTTATACCACTTAACTACACCCCCGGATATAAAAAATAAATTTAGGAGAATCTAAATTCATTTTAGCTCATTAAAAGAATTTTTGGTATAAATTTGTTATTTACTCTCTTTGTGAGGAGTATGCTTTCGGCAGCGCTTACAAAATTTCTTCAACTCTAACCTGTCTTTTTGAGTTTTACTGTTTTTAGTTGTAGAGTAATTTCGCTCGTGACAAACACTGCATTCTAAAGCAATTACTGGTCTTGTATCTTTTGCCATTTATAAATCCTAAAGTTATTATTTTAATTTTAAATTTGTTTTAAAGCAACATGCGCCAAGGAGCGGTTACTGCTCCTAAAACTAAAGCCAAAAAAAGCGCTTCTTTAGCTTTAAGTTTTAAAATTCTGGTCCCCAAGTAAAAATACATATACATTAAAAAAAGTGTTGGAACCAAAACAATGCCTAGTTTTCCCGCCCCTCCGATTTTCGACCAAATATCAGAAGAAATAGGCATATCTTGCATACTATACTCAAAAAATCGGTTTATTGCAAGACTCATAAGCGAACCGATCACAAGAAACAAATAAAATTTCTTGGTAAATAAAAGTTCGTTTTGACGAAGAATTTTTAAGATTACAAAGAAAATATAAAAAGACCAAACAAAGTCAGCAATTGCCAAAATACTAAAATGCAAAATATAAAAATTTATAGATTCCATTTAAATTCCCTGCGTTAATTTGTTGTTCAGTAATTTTAAAACTTCCTTATTGGAATCCCAATATAACAATTCATAAGCTGTTTCAAAATTAACCCAGCAATAGTTTTGGTGCTCATAACTAATCTTTATTTCTTCGGTTTGAGGAGAGACACCGAAACCGAAACATGCTTCTTTAAATTCTCCGTGTTTATTTTTGAATTGAAAACAATATTCTAAATCAATTATTTTTATGAAGTCTTTTAGCCCCGTCTCTTCTTCTATCTCACGTTTGGCAGTTTCTATTGCCTCTTCTCCTTTTTCGGCCTTACCCGTCACCGGCTGCCAAATCCCATCGTGTTCATTATTTCTTTTAAGCAGCAAAAACTCATACCCCCGCATTGTCTTTTTAAAAATGTATGCTTCTATTTTATCACGCATTATTATCCAACTTTTAAGTGGAGCCGACACTGGGACTTGAACCCAGGACCCCTTCCTTACCATGGAAGTGCTCTACCACTGAGCTATGTCGGCTCTGGGTTAATTTTTCTTATCTATTTTTCCAAAATCCTTTTGCCTAAAGAGAAATATTTTCTTCCAAATGTAAAGTAAGAGACTATTAGAATGATATAAATAATACCTAAATCTTCTATAATTTGTGACTTTTCCTCAAGAGCCGAAGTAGCAATACCTCTTTCTAAAAGGACGGTTGGCGAAAGATCGAAGATTCTTAAGATTAATAAATTAAAAATACTGACAATAAAAAAAGCTGCCACTAAGTCAATAACAGTTTCTAAAAAATTAACATTTGCTGTTTTCTTTTTTAAATTATTAGCCTTTTTCATATTTTCCTCTTTTAATCTGTCTAAATTATAACTGAATTGAATAATTTATAATAGCCAGGCCTGTGAATCGTTAGAAGACTTTGTCTGCCTTTAATAACTTTTGATTTATTCAATGGTGGGCAGGGAGAGATTCTCACCACATTCACGAATGCATTAAGGTGCCGGGGGTTCTCACCCTCCCCATATTAATTAAAATCAAAGTTGGCTTGCCAAACAAAATTTGCAGTCCAACTCCGCTAAAGCTTCGCTGGACACACTTCTAATTTATTTCAATTCTCAACTTTGCTTTTTTTAATTATTTGGCTTGCCACGCATAGCTCTGATATTAATCAGAGCGAAGTGTGGTGGGCAGGGAGGGATTCGAACCCCCGAAGGCGTAAGCCAGCAGATTTACAGTCTGCCCCGTTTGGCCGCTTCGGTACCTGCCCAATATTTAACATTATAACCTAAAAATTTTTAAGCTAGCAGATTTACAATTATGCGCCGGTTTGGCCCCTGCCTACCGGCAGGCAGGGCTTCGGTACCTGCCCATTTCGCTTCGCTCAATGTAAACTTCTTGATAAGCTCCTTAGATTAGCTTGCACTGAGTTCCAATTTATTGGAAACTAAGTGGAGCCGGCGGAGGGATTTGAACCCACGACCAATAGTTTACAAAACTACTGCTCTACCACTGAGCTACGCCGGCGCTTAATTTAGCTATAAAAACAGCGGAAACTATAATATTATAGCAATTTGAGCTTTTTTCATCAATCAGTTTAACTTTAATATTACTTTTTAGAATTTTTATCTCTTGGATCTAATTTTAAAAGGAGGTTTTCGATGTTTTTTTTATCTTTCTTGTTTTTAATTTTGGGTAAAATTTTTACTAACAAACTCTTGGCTTTTCTATCTTCTTTGTCAATTTTTAAAGCTTTTTTAAGCGCTTCTGCGGCCTCTTGATATTTTTTTAAATTAAATAAAGTAATGGCCAGATTATCAAAATAGGTAGATTTTTTCTCAATACTTAATGCTTTGTTATAATTTTTTAAAGCGTTCTTAAAATCGCCTTCTTTGAAATGACACATCCCTAAATTACAATAAACAGAGGGGTCGTTTGGTGTAAGCTCTATTAATTTTTGAAAAATATCTAAAGCATCTTTATAATTTTTATTTTTAAAACATATTTGGCCAAGACCCTTATAGCTTGAAGGATCCTTTTGGTCAATCTTTAAAACCTCGATATAATAATTTTCCGCTTCTTTAAGTTTATTATCTTTTAAAGATTTTAAGGCTTTTTCTAAAAGTTCTTGCTTTTTATCCCCTTCTTTTAAAGATTCATTTTCTCCAAAAGCTTCCTCTTTTTTAAATCCTTTAAATAATCCCGAAACAAAATCCGGAAGGTTTTTTGATGCAGATCCTTTTGCCGGCACTCTTTTTAAAATAACAATCAAAACGGAACCTATAGCAATAAAAATTAATACTTCCATTTAAAAATTAACCTCCGTTTTTGAACCATCCTCAAGCGCTACTTTAACCTTTTTTTTCGCAAGTTCTACTTCTATAATTTTTCCTATTCCTTTTTTGGTTCTTATTTTCTCTCCTATTTTTGGCATCCCTTTAGCTTGTTCTTTATAAAAATTATCTTCGAAAGCCAAACAACACATTAGTCTGCCGCATAACCCTGAAATTTTAGTGCTCCCCTTAGAAGCAATATTTTGATCCCTCGCCATATCCATAGTTACACTCTCCGTAGTTCCTAAAAAATCTCTGCAGCATAAACTTCTACCACATTGTCCCAATCCTCCTAAAAAACGAGCTTCATCCCGGGGACCAACTTGCTTTAACCTTACTTGTTTTTTGGTAAGTCTTACCAAGTCTTTTACTAGTTCTCTAAAGTCTATCCTATTTTCAGAAAAAAACGAAAAAATTACTTTGCCCTCCTCAAATGGAAATTGTATATCTACTAATTTCATTTCTAAGTTGTGTTTTTTTACGCAATCTTTAAATAGCTTTTCTAAATGAGGGGTTTCTTCTTCAAATTTCTTTTGATTCTCAAGATCTTTAAGAGTAGCTTTTCTTAAAACGGACGCCAAATTTTCATTCTTCTTTATTTTTTTATTAACATACGCTAAAGTTCCGGCTTCTTTACCAAAGGCAGTTTCAACAATAACAACATCTCCTATTTCAAGCTTCTCTTCTGAATCTAAAAAGTCAAAGATTTTAGGATTGTTTTTAAATTTAACGCCAACTGCTCTTAACATTTAAAGCTCTTCTAATTTTAAAATCATCAAATCCAAAACTAACTTAATATTTAAACCTGAATCAGGGGTGGAAATAATCTCTTTAGTTTTGTTTATGAAACTTACTATATTTGATATTTGACTAACTTTTAGTTTGCTTAAATCATAAGAAACCAAGCTCTTAAAACCTGGCAAAAAGTGGGCATTTATTAATTCCCTTAAAAGGATTACCCAAAAATTTAAAATTTTTAAAACTTTCAAGGGATCATTTTCGTAAACTTTAGCCAGCCTGGAAGAATAATTTAAGTTAGAAACTCGATCCTTTTTAAAAATCCTCGAAAAATCTAAAAGCCAGCTTTTTATTTCTTTTAATTCCTCTGGGTTCTCTAGCATTTTAAAAACTATTCCAGGTCTTCCTGCGGCAAATTTAGAAAGTAAAATTTGTTCTTCTTTAGAAATATTTGCTTTATTGGTTATTTTTTCAATTATCTTCAAAGATACTCTAAAGAATTTTAAGACTCTTAAGCGGGAAACAATAGTTGGTAAAAGAAGGGAATGATTTTTAGTTATCAATACAAGGACTGCTTTTCCGGAAGGCTCTTCTAAAGTTTTTAAAAGCGCATTTGCCGCTTCTTTTGTTAATCTCTCGGCATTGTCTATAACAGCAATTTTATAAGAAGAACTAAACGGCTTTAAATTCATTTTGGCAACCAATTCCCTCACTTCTTCAATTTTAATAGATTTTTCGCCGTCTATAAAAAGAAAGTCGGGATGCGTTTTATTTTCTATTTGCAGACAAGCAGGGCACTTGCCGCAAAACTTTAAATCAGAAACACATAAAAGAGTTTTTATAAAAGAAAGAGCAACTTTTCTTTTGCCTATATTTTCCTCTCCGGAGAAAAGGTAGGCATGTGATAAATCGTGGGTTTTGATATTTGATTTTAGATAATCTATTTGCGGCTTATGCCCTAAAATTTGCCAATCGGAAAAATTAGTTTTTTTAAAAACTTTCGCTTCTTTAAAAATTTGTAATTGATCTTCCATAAATATCTTAAGAAATCAATAATAGGTTCTTAAGCTTAATCTGTCAATTTCTATTTGTTTTCAAAGCTTAAAACTTTATTACCAGAAAGAAGGTAAATGGTTTTTGAAGATTCATCAACATAAAAATCTTTTAAATCGTTAGTGTCTTTTAAAGTAAAATCTTTGATATATTCCCCGTTTGTGTTAAAAACTAAAATTCCTAAGTCTTTATCTAAAACATAAATTTTATCGCTTCCTTCATTGCTTTGAATTTTTAGAGGTTTTTTTATACTAGAAGGAGCGTCTTTAATGCTAAAATCCTGCCTTTTCCCTTTTACAAGTTTTATAATCTCTCCGTTGCCTTTTAACGCATAGACCGTACCGGGCACAGTAAAAGAAACTGCATCTTTTATATCAACGGATTTATCGGTTAAGTATCCCGATGATATCCCCCAACCAGAAGCTCCTTTTGTAAAACGGTAAATTTGGTTATCCTCGTTGGATAAAACATAAAGGTTTGACTGATAAGAGGCTAAGACAGAACCTTTTTTAAACCCTCCTTTAGAAGAAGATTTTGAGATTTTATTATTTTTTACTGAAACCTCAAAAAGTTCCGGAATGTCATTTAAAAGAATCACCAAATCCTTGGATGGAAAATTAGTAATCATAGATACATTGCTTTCGGGAGACGGAACTGTCAATTCCTCCTTGGCTTGTTTTCCAGTATCAAAAACTAAAAGATTACCATTTTTAGAATTTATTAAATAGATTTTCTTTTCTGCAAAGGTTAGACTTCCCGAACCCTGATCCTTGGAAAGCTCCAAGACTAAACTTGGAGAGACTTCTAAAATTCCATCCGCCTTCCTTAAGGCCTCCCCTATTTTTCCGACCAGTAAAAGAGCTTCTTTATTATAATATTTTGTCTTTAAAACCTCTTGGGTGAGCGATTTTGATTCTAAAAGATATTCTTTTGCTTTGCTTCTGGCATCATAAATCAACGCGCTTTCGGCCTTATTCTCAAGAGATACGGCTTGATCCAATTTAGCTTTAACTTCTTTTAAGGTTTTGCCGTTATAAAAATTTCTTAAGACAAAAAATAAACTTATTAAAAAGAGCAAACTTACAATAAGAAAAAATTTAAAATATTTTGACTGCATCTTTTCTAAAATGCCTTTTTTAAAGTTTCCAAAAACCCTTTTTATGTCTTTTAGAAAACCCTTCCATGAAAATTTCTTAAAATAAGAAATTGTAAATTCTAAAAAGCTTTCTTTCTTTTCGCTCTTTTGGGAAAATTTTTCCTCTGCATTTTTGTCTGCTTTTGGTTCTTGCTCTTTTAACTTTTCTTTTTCATTCTTTAAAGAAGCTTCTGGGAACTGAGTTTCTACCCCTCCTGATTTATTTTTTAAAACAAGAGAGGAAATACTCTTTTTAAAAAAGGCGAAAATATTCTTAAAAAGGGAAATTAAGGCTAAAAAGATGCCGGCTAAAACCTCAAAAGCTGCTTTGGTGGGTTTAGGTTCTTCCATCCAGATTTCGTCCGGCTCATCTAGATTTTCTTTTTCTAGTTCTTCTTGAGTTACAATTTCAACAATAAGTAAACCAATATAACCTATGCCTTCTTCATCTTTTAATAAATCTTTTAGTTTTAGAACTGAACCAGAAGGCGTATTTTCTAAGATTATCTTTTTTAATCCGGCTAAAGAAATATGATAAAGAAGCTCAGGCGAACCCAAAACTAGTTTATCGTGTTTTTCTAAAGAGCCAGAAGTTATGGTAGTAAATGTTCCTAAGGGGTGTTTGTTTTTGTCTTCGTCTTCTTCAACGGACAAACCTTCGCTAATATGGGTAATTTTTTCGCCTCTTACTATGTAAGCTTCTATTAAACCGGCTTTGCTTAAATGGAGCTTCTCGCCAGATAAAACGGCACAGGCTACATTGATTTTCCCGATCCAGTCGCTTTCCCTTCTAGAAGCTAAATCTAAAAGTTCCTCGTTGGCACACCTTAAGGCTGACTCAAAACTCAAGAGCACATTTCTGTTTAAGTCTTTATAAAACTCTTCTTTGATAGAATTTATTATAACTTCACCTGCCTCGCTGGCATTTTGAGAGCCAGAAGCGATTTCTATAACAAAATATAAATTGCCGTGCTGTTTTTCTAAAAAATCTTTTGGCTCAAAGGCAAAGATAGTAGCAAAACCCTCATCTGGTTTTCTAGTCCCAGATAAAAGTTTGCCGATGCGAGTAGTAAGTTTCTGCGTTTCCATTATAAATTATTCTTAGTCTTTTAGGTATCAAAATTGGTTTATCTTAAAAAATCTTTAAGACAAACGCCAAAGATATAGTAACATTCCTAGGGAGGGATTTCAATCCTAGCTTTAAAAAATTCTTCCCTAGACCAAACTATCCGTTAAATATTATCTAAAAGTTAAAAATTTTCTCTGGGAAGTCGTTTTTTTATCTCATCTACAACATTTTCTGCGCTGGCGGTTTCCTGCATTCCACCATGCATATCCCTGATAATCACTGTTCCATCCAAAACTTCTTTGTGTCCTAAAATTAATGCCAAAGGAACCTTTAGTTTATCAGCTAGCCTTAATTGAGATTTAATGCTTTCTTTTCCTAAAGCAGAAATAACTTTAAAGCTTTCTTCTCTTAATTCTTCAATTAATTTTAGACTTTTCTTTTTTGCTAATTCACCTAATTGAACAACAAATATATCCGGAATTTCCCTTGATGCAACTTTTATTTCCTTTTCTTTTAAAAGCTCAATAATACTTTCGGCGCCCAAGGCAAACCCAATTGCCGGAGTAGGTTTCCCGCCAAACAAAGATATTAAATCGTCATATCTTCCTCCTCCGCCAAGCGCAAATCTAGACGGATCTTCAGCTTCTTCCATTTTGGGCCAAATTTCAAAAACAGTTCTGGTGTAATAATCTAACCCTCTAACTAAATAAGTGTTTAACTCGTAAGGCACTTCTAATTCATCCAAATACTCTAAAACTTGCCTAAAGTGAGCTTGATCTTCTTGGTCTAAGTAATCAACCATTTGCGGAGCGCCGGCTTTGTATTCTTGGCAAGCCAGCTCTTTGCAATCCAACAGACGCAGAGGATTTTTGCTGTATCTTTTTCTACAATCCGGACATAAGTTTTTTAAAATCGGCTTATAATACTCTTGTAACTTTTTGATAAACTTTGCCCGGCATTTTGTGCAGCCAATAGAGTTAATCTGAACGGTGAAATCTCTGATTTTCAGTTTTTTAATCAGTCTGGAGGCCAAAGAAATTAATTGAGCATCTAAAATAGGATCTAATTCACCGATTATTTCTAAACCCAGCTGATGAAATTGCCTTTGTCTTCCTTTTTGCGGACGATCATGCCTAAACATCGGCCCTGTATAATAAAGCTGCACTGGCTGGGGCAGTGTTTGCATACCGTGCTCTATATAAGCTCTGGCAACGGAAGCAGTTCCTTCCGGCCTTAAAACTAAAGTTTCTTTTTCTTCTTTTTCCTTATCTTTTCCTCTATCCGAAGGCTCTTTGGTTTTCGGTGCTAAAGAATACATTTCTTTTTCTATAATGTCTGTTTCTTCACCAATAGTACGTTCGAATAAACTTGCTTTTTCAACAATTGGAAACGATATCCTTGAAAAACCGGCTGATTTGGCGGTTTTTAAAAAGTTATCTTCTAAAAATTGCCAATATTTTTGATCTTGGGGAAGAATATCGCGCATTCCTCGTACGGCTTGCACATGAATTTTCGCCATTTTGCTCCTTTTTTATCTTGTCTTGAATTTAACACACTAATTATCCTAAATTCAACCATAAATTAGATATGGTTTGCTAGAAGCTTTAGTCTGCCTTATAATTAAATTATGAATGAATTAAGGATTTGCCCCATAGCCGGCGAAAAAGTTATTATCGCCAAAAAAAGAGCCAAGAGATTTAGGGATGTAAAAGGACCCAAGCCTTTTGCCGCAAACTATAAAAAAACTTGTCCTTTTTGCTACGGAAAAAAACTTAAAATTAAAGAAACTTTTAGAATAGACTGGAATTTAATGGATAAATACGATTGGGATCTTAGGGGTTTTTTAAACCTAACTCCTTTTTTAGAAACAAAAAAGAAAAAGAATAAAGATATAAAAAAAAGCGACCTTTTAAAAACTACTATTCCTTATGGCGAAGCTGAAGTATTGGTAGAAAATCGTGAACACAACAAGCAATTAGCCACAATGACTCCTTTGGAATTAGAAGAAATTTTTATTGCCTACAAAAATCGGTATGAAGATTTAGCAAAAGGATGGAAGGAAGTTTTAATATTTAGAAATTACGGATTTTTTGCCGGCCAAAGTATTACCCATCCTCACTCTCAAATCATTGCCTTAAACCAAGAGGGTCCGCGAGTTAAAAAAGAAAAAGAACGCGCCCTAAACTACTTTAAAAAACATAAAAAATGCTTAATCTGCGATTTGATTGCCGAGGAAAAAAGGAAAAAGGAAAGAGTAATTTTTGAAAACGAAGCTTTTATAGTTCTTGCTCCCTGGGCATCAATGTATCCTTACGAAATCTTAATCATTCCCAAAACGCATCAAAATAACATTCTTGATTTTTCCTTAGAAGAGATAAATTATCTAACAGAAGTTTTTAGCAATGTCTTTAAATCCTTAAACGATAAACTTTTTGATCCTTCTTATAATTACTATTTAAGAAACTACAGAATAAACCAAAAAAGAGAAGAAAAATTCCTTCATTGGTTCATAAGAATAATGCCGAGAGGAATTTCTATCCCAGCCGGATTTGAGCTGGCAACCGGAATAGAAGCAGTAAATGTTATCCCTCCGGAAAATGCGGCTAAACTTTTAAGACCCAAAAAAGAACGAACTAGCAAAAAATAAAAG
Source organism: bacterium (assembly GCA_037442065.1). Classification (GTDB taxonomy): domain Bacteria; phylum Patescibacteriota; class CPR2_A; order CG2-30-33-46; family CG2-30-33-46; genus JBBIQZ01. The sequence continues at coordinate 35,370 of JBBIQZ010000002.1, forward strand.
TTTTACAACCTTTTAACCATCCTAACTTCCGGCAAGTTGGATATCTTTTCTAAAATGGTTTTTAGCTGTTCTGCCTTTTTTATATTTAAATTAGCGGTAATTTTAGAAACTTTATCGCTTTTCAAGCTAATGTTTCTTGCCTCGATTTTTAAATCTTCCAAAAGCTCTGTTATATTTTTTAAAATCGTGGTATTTCTTTCGGCTTCTATGTAAATAGGAACTTCGTATAACTTATCAAACCCCCAACTTACTCCAATTAACCTTTTTTTATCTTCTTTTTTTATATTAGGACAGGATTTTTTATGAACAGTTATACCCTTACTCCTAGTTATAAAACCAATAATTTTGTCTTGAGGCGAAGGCTTGCAGCAAGAAGCAAAATTTACCAAAAAATTTTCCTCTCCTTGTATTACCACCCTGGGTTTGGCCTTAGGCTGAACTTTTAAAAAGGTAAAAACTTTTCCTAAAATGCTTTTCTTTTTTGCTTTTATTTCTTCTCTATCAAAAAAGAGGCTTGAGACAAATTGTTTAGGACCCAAAACCCCCTTACCAATAGCTACGATAATGTCTTCTAAATTATTATATGAATGGTTTTTAAAATAAGCCCGTAAATCTTTCTTGGAGATTTTATCAACAGACTTGCCTATCTTTTTTAGCTCTATATTTAAAAGCTCTTTTCCTAAATTAAGATTTCTTTCTTTATCTTCTCCCTCAAAAGCCTTTCTTATATTATGCAAAGCTACCTGCGTTTTAGCATATCTTAGCCAATCTTTTGAAGGACCGGTAACTCTTTTGGAAGTTAAAATTTCAATTACATCACCGTTTTGCAAAACAGTTCCTAGGGGAACAATTTTTCCGTTTACTTTACAACCGACGCAATTATTGCCAACTTCAGTATGGATAAAATAAGCAAAATCTATAGGACTTGCACCCTCTGGCAAATCTATTGCCTCACCCTTTGGTGTAAAAACGAAAATCCTGTCTTTAAATACATCTACTTTCAAACCTTCCATAAATTCCGAAGTCTCTAAATCTTTTTGCCATTCAATTAATCTGCTTATCCAACCAAGTTTACCGGATATTTCTTTAGATTCTTTGCCTATTTCGTAATGCCAGTGGGCGGCAATTCCCCATTCTGCTTCCTCGTGCATTTGCTTGGTTTTGATTTGTATTTCTATAATTTTTCCGTCTTTGGCAAAAACCGTTGTATGAATAGAGCGGTAGCCGTTGGGCTTGGGAATCGCTATGTAATCTTTTATTCTTTTAAGTAAAGGTTTCCAATCTTTATGAATAATACCCAAGGCTTTATAACAATCGGAGATTGTATCTACAATCACTCTAATGGCAACTAAATCATATATTTTTGAAAAATCATCATTATACTTTTTCAATTTTCGCCAAAGCGAATAAATATGCTTGGCCCGACCCTCGATTAAGGCTTTGATTTTTGCTTTTTTTAATTTGGCATTTAATTCTTTTATTACCCCTTCTATATAATGCTCATTTTCTCTTTTGTTTCTTCCCACCAAAGAATCTATCCTTTTGTATTCTTTGGGAAGATAATACTTAAAACTTAAATCTTCAAGAAGACCTTTTACTTCTCCCATTCCTAATCTGGAAGCCAAGGGAGCATATATCTCGATGGTTTCGGTAGCAATCTTTTTTCGCTTTAATGGGGGCAAAAAATCAATGGTTCGCATATTGTGAAGACGGTCGGCTAATTTTACTACAACAACTCGCAAGTCTTTTGCCATAACCAAAAGAAGTTTTCTTAAATCTTCAACTCGACCCTTTTTACCAAAATATTTTACTCCACCCAAACGAGTAACCCCTTCGATAATCTGAGCAATCTCTTCGCCGAATTCTTTTTTAATATCTTCTATCTTGTAAGAAGTATCTTCGGGAACATCGTGTAAAAATCCAGAAGCGATTGTTTTAGCATCCATCCCTAATTCTTCTAAGTAATAAGCTACAGTTAGAGAATGAGTTATATAGGGATCGCCGGAAACTCTTTTTTGGCCTAGATGACACTTTAAAGCAAAAGAATAAGCCTTTTTTAAACATTTTAAATCTTCTTCTTTAGTATCCGGCCGCCCTTTATAATTTTGAAGAATGGTTTTAAATGAAGGTTTTGTATTTATATCCAACATCCAATTGCCCTTTTAAATTATTTGCTAAAAACTTTAGCTTTTCTTTTGCTATGCCGTAAATCTAAAACTTCCAGTTCCAGCGCAGACATCCCAAGGTAAGAATTTTCTCTCAATTTAAAAATAAAATCAATAAGCTTTCCTCCTTGGAATTCATTTCCCCACTCGCCTTTCCTAAAAGCAATGGCAGAAAACTTTAAGCCTTCTTTCTCCAAACGAAGTTTTAGATGGTTGTTTAAACCTACTCGGCGGCTTTCTAGAATTTTTGTTTCTCTCATTAAAAATAAAGGCTCAGGATTGGCTTCGCCAAAAGGGGTAAAAGCTTCTAAGCTTCTATAAAAAGAAAGGTTTAATTCTTGAGGATTTAGCTCAGCATCAACTAGAAGACCTATTTTAAAAACCTGCTTAATGCTCCTCTCTGCCTCTTTTTCTAAATTAGAAACAATAGCTTTATGATTTTTTTCTTCATAGGTAAAACCAACCGCTTGTTTATGGCCACCAACTTTTAAAAAAAGATTATTAATTTTTTCCAGAGCTTTATTTAAATCAAAATTGTTAAAACTACGTCCTGAACCTCTAATAAATTTTCCTTTTTTTTCGGCGATAAGCACTGGTTTTTGATAATCCTCTGCTAACCGACCGGCAACAATTCCCAACACTGATGCCGGCCAGCCCTCTTTAGCTAGGATAATTATTTTTTGGCTTGAGGGAAGATATTTTATCTCCTCTCTTGCTTCTTTTATTATTTTATCTGTCAATTCTTGTCTTAATTTATTTAACTCTTCAATTTTGCGGGCTAGCTTTAAAGCTTCAATTTGCGACTTTGTTTCTAAAAGCATAAAAGCCCAATTGGCGTGATCCATTCTGCCGGCGGAATTTAATCTGGGCGCTAAATAAAAGCTTAGGTTACTGTTTGCTTTTTCTCCCATAGATTTTTTTAAGGCTATAATTCCTAATCTTCTTGTTTTTTTAAATACCAAAAATCCAAATTTGGCAAATATTCGGTTTTCGGAAATTAAAGGAACAACATCCCCTGCTGTCCCGATAGCCACCAAGTCTAAAAGCCATTTTAAAAATATTTCACCCTCTTTATTCCCTTTCAATAATCCTTGTGCGAGCTTAAAAGCAACACCAACACCAGCCAATTTCTTAAAGGGATATTTACAATCTTTTCGTTTAGGATTTATCACCGCATAAGCAGGCGGCAAAATATCTTTAATTTGGAGTTTGGAATTTGGAGCTTCTAATTTTTCTTGAGGTACTTCATGATGGTCGGTAACGATAACATCCATTCCTTGTTTCTTAGCTTCTTTTATTTCGAGAAGATTTCTTATACCGCAATCTACCGTAATAATGAGAGTAACTTTCTTTTTAGCAATCTTTGTTACTGCCTCTTTGTTTAGACCGTATCCTTCTTTATCGCGATGAGGGATATAAGTTATGGGATTTGCTCCTAAAAATTTTAAAACTTCATAAAGCAAAACGGTAGAAGTTACTCCATCGGCATCATAGTCGCCAAAAATAGCTATTTTTTCTTTATCTTTTATTGCTTCTTTAATCCTCAAAACTGCCTTTTTTAAATCTTTCATTAAAAAGGGATCAAGTAAATTTTCGTAAGAAGGATTTAAAAAATCTTCAATCTTTTCTTGGCGGATTTTTAGAGAATCAGAGATTTTAAAAATTTCTCTATTTGAGAGAAGTTGAAGAATAATAGGAGAAATATCTTGGTGTTCCTTTAAAATATTTGTTGGCAAACTTTTGGCAATTTTCCACTCTTTTAGCATTTAAACCCCAAATAAACTTTTGAATTTTAATTGGTAACTTTTAGTATAGATTACCCGATTCCAAATTCCAAGCCTGCTTTTTTAATAGCTACTATGCTCTTCCTTTGAGTAATAAGTAAAAGCGGCGATTTGGTAATGTGCCAAATCGCCGTTCTACCAAAATTCAATCAAGAGTTGGCTTTTGCCTTTCGCTTGTCGTCCCAGTTTTTCCAAACCACCAAAAGAGGACTGGCTATAAATATGGATGAATAAGTTCCGGTTATCATCCCTAAAAGAAGGGCTAAAACAAAAGTCTTTATTGTTTCACCGCCCATTAAAAGAAGAGCTAAAATAACAAAAATAATAACCAAAGAGGTGTTAATAGAGCGCGCAATCATTTCTAAAACACTATCATTCACAATCTCTGAAAAATTTTCTTTGCTGGATTTTTTCAAATTTTCACGGATACGGTCAAAAATAACAATCGTATCATGAACAGAAAAACTAATAACCGTTAAAAGTGCTGTTACAAATAAGCTGTCAATTTCAATATGAAAAAGAACTCCCAAAACCGAAAAAGCACCAACTACAAACAAAACATCATGAAGAATAGCCAAAACAGCACAGGCCCCGTATTTCCAAGAAGCCACCGGCCGAGAAACTTTCCTAAAAGACCAACCAACATACAAAATAATCATTAAAGAAGCTAGAGCTATAGATAAATAAGCTTTTTTTGTTATTTCCTTGCTGACAGTTGGGCCGATAGTTTCAAATCTTACCTCTTTTATTTCCTTGTCTTCGTTTGCTTTTTTAATTTGATCTAATATCTTTTTATGAGTTTCTTCATTTAAAATCTTGGTTTTAATTTTTATTGAATCATTACTACTTTTATCTATCGAATTAAATTCTATTTGTGCATTACTTAAAGATTCTTTAACTTTCTGAACATTATTAATTCCAGAAACTTCTAAAAAACTCCCACCAGTAAAATCCAAGCCTGGCTTTAGGCCTCCAAAGACTATCCCCAAAACTCCAAGAGTAAAAAATACTGCCCAGATGGAAAACCAAATTTTTCTTCTTCCTATTATATCCATAGCTTAATCTTTCTTAACTTCTCTCTCCCTTATGCCCAAAAGAAGGTTTAGAAACTTTTCGTTTTTTATAAATTTTTGGCCTGACATAAACCGCAGAATTGGTTCTGAAACTAAAACTACTGTTAACAAACTTACGATAACTCCAATCGCCAGAGTAATTCCAAACCCTTTAATTAATCCTGTGCCCAAATAGTAAACAATGGCAGCAAGAATTAAGCTCACCATATTAGAATCCCAAATACTGCTCCAAGCACCCCGGTAGCCAGCCTCTATTGACATACTTAGCGGTTTTCCTTTTCTCTTCTCTTCTCTTATTCTTTCTAAAATTAAAACTGAGGCCTCGGCAGCGGCTCCGGTTGAAAGAATAAACCCGGCAATACCCGCTAAAGTTAAGGTCACCGAAAGCAATTTAAATGCCGATAAAGTTACCAAAGTATAAACCAATAAAGAAAAAACCGTCAAAAGCCCCAAAAATCTGTAAAACATCAGAAGGAAAATCATTAAAGCCATAAGGCCGATAAAACCGGCCAAAAAACTACTGTCTAAAGATTCTTCGCCCAAAGTTGCGCCAATATTTTTTTGTTCAGCTAATTTTAAAGGAACAGGTAAAGCACCTGCATTTAATTGAATTGCAAGGTTTTTTGCTTCTTGTAAGCTAAATTTTCCGGTTATTCTGGCCTTTCCGTCGGTAATTTCGTTTTGAACGGTCGGCGCCGAAAGAAGATCTTCGTCTAAAAATATAGCAATTTGTTTACCAATATTTCTTTTAGTGGCATCGGCAAATTTTTGAGCCCCCTCGGAATTAAACTCCAAATTAATTTCTATATTTCCTTGTTCATCTCTTCCAATATCGGCCCTTTTAAATTCAGCGCCAGTTAAGATTGGTTCTTTGTTCCACACCCCGCCTAAAGAAACCGGGGTATTGGGTTCGGCGCTTACATTTCCTTGCTCTTTAAATTGAAGCTGGGCTGTTTTTCCGATTAAATTTACCGCCTCATCTATATTAGAAATTCCCGGAAGTTCTACAACTACTCTTAGAGAGTCTCCAAAAGTTTCCGGGTAAATTACCGGCTCGGAAACCCCAAAAGCATCAACGCGATTTCTAATAACCGCGATGGCTTTGTCTTGGGCTTCGGATTTTTTCTTTTCTTTTGACACATCAAGCTCGTAAACTAATTGTGTTCCGCCTTGTAAGTCTAAGCCCTTATGAAGCTTTAACTGCTTTTTATAGTTAATGCCCAACATTGTTAAATCTAAATCAGGACCTTTAGGCAAAACGACCAAGGTTGTAAGTATCAAAATGATAAACAAAACAATAAACTTAATAAGTAGACCTTTTTTGCTTCCCATGTTTTTTAATTATAAATTTTTAAGTTTTAAAAATCCAGACCTTAAATTATCTATCAAAGACATATTTCTTTTACTTGTGCAAACCCTATTAAAATTCGGCTAAAATATTTTTAACTTCTAGGTCTTCTGTTTGCGGAAAAAAGTCGTAGAACTGGCCGACAGCAAAAAATAGTTCTGGTGCCGCCAAATAGTAAACTTTTAAAGCTTTGCCTTTTATCTTTTCTAAAGCATCTTTAGCAATAACCGGAGTAGCTAAAATAATCTCTTTAGTTTTTTTAAGTTTAAGGAAGTTGATTGCCGCAATAGTTGTAAGGCCGGTGGCAATCCCATCATCCACTAAAATTATAGTTTTACCTTCCAAATCTGGTTCTTTTTTGTTTCCCCGATATTCTTTTAATCTTCTTTTAATCTCTTCTTTTTCTTTCTGTGCCTCCTTTGCTAGGTATTCTTTAGAAACTTCCACCTCGAGATTTTTAACGATATTTCCTTCTTCATCAACAGCGCCAATGGCAAACTCCGGGTCTTGAGGAGCCCCGATTTTTCTAACTACTACAATATCCAAAGGCAAATTTAAACCTTTAGCAATTTCCAAAGCCACCACTACGCCGCCGCGAGGAATTGCTAAAACCAAAGTATCCTTTTGGTTTTGATACTTTTTAAGTTTATCTGTTAATTTTTGGCCAGCTTCTTTCCGATCTTTAAACAAAGCTTTTCCTTAAGAGTTTTTTAGATTAACTCTAAAAATCGTTTTATATTCCGGCCCTTCTCTTTTTAAAATGCTCTCCATTACATCGATTGAAGAAACTAAAAATTTCCCTAGATTTACGTTCCTGAAATTTGTGATGTTCTCTATATTTTTTACCCGATCTTTAATCCGACCGATTGTTAGATGAGGTATAAACTCTCTATCTTCAACCTTGAAACCGCTTATATTAAGCTGCTTTTTAAGGCTGCTTTTAAGATTAATTATATTCAAATCTTGGCTACCCCCAATCCATATGACCCTCGGCAAACTTATGGTCGGAAAGAAACCGATGTTTTCTAAATTTAGCTCAAACTTTTCTTGGTTATTAGAAACAATTTTTAAAATGGCCGTTACTTTGGCAATTTCTTCCTTGGTAAGCCAGCCTAAAAATGCCATAGTAATATGTGCGCCTTGCGGGTTTATCCATTTAACTCCCCTAGAGGATTTTTCCAGTTTCTTTATAAGACTTTTAATCTTGCTTTTTATTTCAGGAGGGAAGTTTAAAGCAATAAAGATTCTTTTTTTCATTTTAACTCTCTCTTTATAATTGTAACATAATTAACTAAAATAAGATAAGTTAGAGAATATGAAATTTGCTAAAATTTTACCATTTTCATATCCAGACATCCTAACCTATTCTGTTCCCCGAAACCTAATAGCTAAAGCAAGGATAGGCCAGGTTGTAAAAATACCTTTAGGAAAAAAAGAAACTAAAGGAGTAATTTTTGAGTTTTTAAAAAACCGGCCTCTGTTTAAAACAAAACCGATTATCGATGTTCCTGATTCTTTGACCCTCTTTACCGAAACACAAATTAAGCTTGCTAAGTGGCTTTCGCTGTATTACTTTTCTTCACTCTATCAAGTGCTTAAAAATATCAAACCAGAAGGCTTAGAAAATGCAAAAGGCATTAAAAAACAAGAAGATGAAAAATTAAAAAACATGTCTTTAGGGAAAAAAATTATCCTCTTCGGAAACGTTAAAAAAGAAGTTGCCTATCTAAAAGTAGCCCAAAAATTCTTAAAAGCTAAAAAACAAGTTTTGATATTATTTCCCGACTACTTAAGCCTGGAAAATTTTTTAAAAAAGACTTCTAAAAATCTAGATTTAAAAAAAACAGCCATTATTACCGGAAAGACCAAAAATGAAGAAAAGCAAAAAGAATGGTTTAAAATAAAAACTAAAGAAAAACTTTTGATTTTAGGAACAAGAACTGCTTGCTTTTATCCTTTTACAAACCTCGGACTTATAATCGTAGACCAAGAATACGAGGATGGATATCTTCAAGAAAAAACTCCTAAATATGACGTGCGGGAAGTTGCGGAATTTTTGCAAAAAATTACCGGCTGTACTTTAATTTTGCAAACCGATATCTTAACTTTAGAAAATTTTTACCGCCTAAAAAACGGTTACCAAATTGCAAAGATTAAAAATCGCAAAATAAAATATAAAGTGGCCCTTTTAGTTAGCGATAATTTTACAATCCTAGAAGACATTCAAAGCTTAATTAAAAAAAACTTAGAAAGAAACAAAAAAGTCATTTTGTTCTTAAACAAGAAGGGACGAAACATTTTTGTTTTATGTAGAAACTGCGGCTTTTCTCCGGCTTGCCCAGATTGCAAGGTACCGCTTTCGGTTTCTTCCACTTTACTAACCTGCAACCATTGCGGATTTAAAAAAGAAGTTCCATTAGAATGCGAAAATTGCGGCAGTGTTATCGTTAAGAAATACGGTGTCGGGACAGAAAAGCTTGAAGAAGCTGCAAAATCTGCCTTTTTGAAAAATAAAATCTTAAGAATCGATGAAACGACCAAAAAAAATGTAAATTCTAAACTAATTAAAGAAGCTCAAATAATAGTTGGCACTAAACTTTTAAAAAATATCTCTTTTAAAAACGTGGGGCTTTTTGTTTTTTTCTCTATCGACAATTTGCTTAATCTTCCAACCTACAGGGCAGCCGAATTAACCCAAAAAACTTTAGCTTCTTTTCTAGCTAGACTTCCCAAAGACGCGTTGGCAGTTATTAAAACGGCAAATCCAAAACATCCTTTATTAAAAGCCGCTCAAAAACAAAGCTTTAAAGATTTTTTCAAAGAAGAATTAAAAAACTTAAAAAAATTCCACTACCCGCCTTTTTATGATTTTATTCAAATAGTCCTTTCCGGCAAAAACCAGAAAGATATTGAAAAAGAAGCTTTAAAATTAAAAAACAGCCTTAAAAAATACGAAATCTTAGGCCCTTTTATACCCTATATTTCCCAAAAAAGAAAACTTCAAAGATTAGCTTTGGTTGTAAAAGCTCCCAAAGATACCATTTTTTATGATAAAATGTTTAAGTTAACAAAAAATATTTCTGTCACTAGAAATCCAGAAAAAATTTTATAGGAAAATTATGACAGCTTTAAAAATAATAACCGTTCCTTCACCAATTTTACGAAGGAAAGCAATAAAAATAAAAAATATCGATTCCTCCATAAAAGATTTAATTTCTCATATGGTAGAAACTTTAAGAAAAGTGGGAGGCTTGGGTCTTGCTGCCCCGCAAGTAGGGCAACCAATAAGAATAGCTGTTATTGAATCAAATAGAAAAAGTTCACCAAAGGCTGATCGCCTAGACGAAAAAAACAAAAAATCCTCGCCTAAAATTCCTTTAACCATCCTTATAAACCCAGAAATTATAGAATACTCTAAAGAAACTGAAAAAAGCGAAGAAGGGTGCCTTTCCATCCCAGAAATTTGGGGAGTTGTCGAAAGAGCAAAATCAGTTAAAGTAAAGGCTTTAAACGAAAAAGGTAAAAAAGTGAAAATAAAAGCCAAGGATTTATTTGCCCGGGTCTTACAGCACGAAATAGACCACCTAAACGGTATTTTATTTACCGATAAAGCTGATGTTAATACTCTTCATAAAATTGGCTCTAAAGGGGAAATAATCAAAGTGAAATTATGATATCTAACGATAAACAACCACTAACTAACAATAATAAAATTATTTTTGCTGGGAACGGACATTTTGCGGCAATCCAGGTAGAAAACTTATCAAAAGCTTATTCTTTAGAAATTATTACTCAAAAAAATTATACAGAAGTTAAAAAAACGGCCCAAAGGTTAAAATTAAAAATTCATCAAGTAAAAAACAAACTAGAGCTAGAGAATATTTTAAAACAATTAAAACCGGAGCTTTTAATTGTTTCTGACTTTGGGATAATCCTTTCTTTAAAAGCTTTAAAAATCCCTAAGCTTACGATAAATACCCACCCTTCACTCTTACCAAAATACAGAGGGCCATCACCTTATGTCACCGCCTTATTAAATGGCGATAAAGAAACCGGAGTTTCGATTATTAAAATGGCTAAAAAAGTTGATGCCGGTCCAATTTTTATTCAAGAAAAGCTAAAAATTGAAAAAGAGGATACCCAAACCTCTCTTCGGGAAAAATTAGGAAAACTGGCAGCCAAACTTTTGATAAATAATTTAGAAAAAATCACCACCGGAAAAATAAAACCGATTTCCCAAAACGAAAAGCAAGCCTCTTTAACGCAAGCATTTAAAAAAGAAGATGGAAGAATAAATTGGGATGAATCAGCCGAAGCTATTGAGCGAAAAATAAGAGCTTTTAATCCCTGGCCGGGGACTTTTACTTTCTTTGATTCTCCTAAAAAAACTTTGCGGGTAAAAATTTTAGAAGCAGTGGTTGAAAAAGGAAATAATTCAAAAGCCGGGGAAATAAAAATCGAAAATGGACTTAAGATAAAAACTAGTAAAGATTTCTTAATTATAAAAAACCTTCAACCCGAAGGCAAAAAAGAAATGACCGCCAAAGAATTCTTGTCTGGATATAATATTATTTCTCTAGTTAAATAAAACGGATATTCTTTAGTCCAAATGTCCGATAGTATTAGCTTGTAAATTTGGTAAATAGTAAATATCGCAATAGATCCAAAGTGCAAATACTTCTGCTGTATTCTCCAGCGTATCTACCCCATCAAGTTCTTTATCGCTATTATAAATTTTTACTCTTACGGGATTGTGGTAAGAAACATACCAGTCCAAACCGTCAATCTTTCGCAACGAAGTATCTTTGACGCCTAAAACTTCCTTTTCAATGACCTAAATAACAACCGATTCTATCATAAACCAAAGAAATATATCAATCCCACAAAATGCACGCCTTTTGAAAAAATTCGCTTAAGAGAATTACAAAAATTTTGATATTTGATTTTTGAACTTTGATTTTTGAGGAATAAAATATGTGAGCAAGTGCTCACATATTTTATTCCTCAACGATCTCCCATCCTTCTTCTGTCTCCTTAAGCTTTCCTTTTATTCTAAAGCCAGATGCTCTAACATGCCCGCCGCCGCCTAAAAGGTTGGCTATTTTTCTAACATCCAGCCCCCCTGACTCGGAACGTAGGCTCCCCTGTATTTCGCCTTCCTCTTCCCTCAAAAGCAAAGCGGCCCTAGCTTCGGGAATAGAATTTATTAAATTAACAACCCCTGCTAAATCTTCTTTGGTTGCCCCGCATTCTTCTAAATCTTTTTTGGTAATAACCGAAGCAACAATCCCTTTAGTCCTATCGGTTTTTATACGGGACAAAACTCTTCCCCATAATTTTAAAGTTGAAATGTCCTTTTTCCTGTAAGTATTGTAGGCTATCTTTTTAATATTAGCCCCTTTTGAAACAAGATTAGCGGCAATTTCTAAAACTCTACCGGTAGTATTAGAATGCATAAAACTGCCTGTATCGGTAAAAATGCCAGTTAAAAGACATTCGGCCAAATCCCTATCGATATCTAAATTTAAATTCCTTAGAAAATAAAAAATAAGTTCGGCAGTAGATGACGAAGATGGGCTAACAATATTAATGTTACCAAAAGGATCGTCTTGAGGATGATGATCTATGTTTACTAAAACCGCATTTTTAGAACCTAAAATTTCTTTTTCAAATCCGGTTCTTTCTAGATTACCGCAGTCTAAAATTAAAACTAATTCTAAGTCCTGGGGTAATTCTTCTTCAAAATAAGGAAAAGGTAAAAAATTAAAATTTAAAGGCAGGGAACCGGAAAGAAAAAATTTTGCTTTAACCTGTAACCTCTGCAATGCCAAAGCAACGGCCGAAATACTGCCTAACGCATCGCCATCGGGATCTTCGTGGGTAAAAACAGCTGTATTTTTAGAATTTTCCAAAAGGCTTTTAATTTTTTTAAATTTTTCTTCAAGTATTTTTGTTTCCATTTTTCTTTTTTGCAATCTTTTTAAAAAGGCCTTCCATCTTTTCTTCGTATTCTAATGATTCGTCCGGAAATAATTCAATTTTGGGGATATATTTTAATTGAACTTTTTCATTTAAAATTTGCTGAAACCGTGGAAGCTTTTCTTTAAGACCTTCCATTATAACCCCAACTTGAAAAAAGGGGAATATGCTTATATAGGCCTTGGCGATTTTTAAATCCGGCGAAGTTTTAACATAAGAAACGGTAATGAGTACGTCTTTTTTGCGAAAATTTTCTTCTAAAATTTTGCTTAATTCCTGTTTTATAAGTTCGTTTACTCTGTCTAACCTTTTAGAACTCATAGATTCCTTGCTTTTTCTTTCTTTAAAATGAAAGATAGTTCATCACCTTCTTCGATATTTTTAACGCCCTCTATACTTAAACCGAATTCTCTGTCTCCCGACACTTCCGAAACTTCGTCTTTAACGATCCTTAAGCCTGTTATTTTGCCGTATGCTGCCTGGCCGTCTTTTTCCTGTTTTACTTCGGTATCTTTTAAAATTTTGCCTCGCAAAACTTTAGCACCCAAAATGTAATCCTTTTTGCCGGTTTTGAAAATCTTTAAAATTTTTGCTCGGCCTTGTTCCTCTTCAATAATTTCTTTGGGAAGAAGCTCTTCTAAGGCTTTTTTAATATCGTCTAAACAGTCATAAATAATATCGTAAAGCCTAACTTCGGCTTTTGTTTGCTCTAAGGCTTTTTGGGCTGAAAAACTTATACCTACTTTAAAACCGATAATAATAGCGTCGGTGCCGGCTAATGTAACATCAGATTCGGAAATTTCGCCGATGCCATCTCTTATAATATTTACCGCTACCTCATCGGTTCCTATTTTTTCCAAAGATTCTTTTAAAGCCTCTAAGGAGCCTTTTACATCCGCCTTTAGAACGATTTTTAATTCTTTAATTTTTCCTTCTTTGATTTTTTCTGAAATACCAGAAACTCCCAATACTTTTTTTCCTCTCATTCTTTTTAAACTTTCAAATTTTTGCCTTTCTAGAACTTCAGCTTTGGCTTCTTTTTCCGACATAACCCCTTCTAAAATTTCCCCTACTTCCGGCAAATCCTTAAACCCCAAAATCCTCACTGGTGTCCCCGGACCGGCCTCTTTAATCCTTTTTAAATTAGAATCCTCAATGGCTTTTACTTTTCCGTAAACCGCACCAGAAACAACGAAATCTCCTTCTTTTAAAGTACCGTTTTGGACCAAGACAGTTGCCATTGGACCTCTGCCTTTATCCAGATGGGCTTCGATTATCGCTCCCCAAAGTTTCCCTTTGGGATTTGCTTTAGGCTCTTTAAGCTCGGAAACTAATAAAATCATTTCCAAAAGCTCCGGCACGCCTTCGCCAGTCTTGGCAGAAACAGGAACAAAGACTTGTTTGCCGCCCCATTCCTCAGAGATTACTTTTTGCTCCGATAATTCCTTCTTAACTCGTTCAATATCTGCATCTGGTTTATCAATTTTATTAACCGCCACTATAAAAGGTAAATCAGCGCTCCGCATGTGATTTATTGCTTCAATTGTTTGAGGTTTAACTCCATCATCAGCGGCCACCACCAAAACCCCTACATCTGTTACTTGGGCTCCTCTAGCACGCATAGTGGAAAAAGCTTCATGGCCGGGGGTGTCTAAAAAAGTGATCTTTTTCCCATCTTTTTCTACCTGGTAGGCGCCAATATGCTGAGTTATTCCGCCAGCTTCGGTAGCAATAACATTTGCTTTTCTAATTTTATCTAAAAGGGAAGTTTTTCCATGATCAACATGCCCCATCACAATAACTACCGGCGGCCTTAGTTCTTGTTTTCCTTCTTCTTGAGGAACTGATTTTTTTTGACCCCCTTTCTCCTCAGAAATTTCTTTGGCCGTAAAACCGAAGTCTTGGCTGATAATGGCTGCAGTTTCAAAATCTATATCTTCGTTAATAGTAGCCATCACGCCGTTTTTTACCAATAAAGAAATAACCTCAACTACCGGCTTTTTAAGTTTAGATGCCAACTCTTTAACCTGAATTACCGGAGGAATTTCTACAGTTTTTTCCGTTACGGCCTCTTCGGCTTTAGGGCCTTTATCTTCAATTTTTATTTCTTTTTCTTTTGCCATTTTTTATCCTTAACACAATTTTATAATTATATACTCTTTAGGGCAATTTTAAAAGGTTTATCCCGTTAGAAATAATGAATCAAGGAAAATAAACTCAAGGTGAAATAAAATTTCTAACGGGATTTATCTACAAAAAATCCCCTCTTTTAGAGGGGCTAAAAATCGAAAAGTTAAACTTTTTCTTTTACCTTTTTCTTGGGCTTCTTGGCTTTTAGCTCTTCCTCGGCTTCTTTTAAAGATAAAGAAACTTTTCGGCTATTTTCTTCTATGGAGATTACTTTTAGATTATAAGTTTCTTTTTCCTTTATAAAATCTTTGGGATTAGAAACATGTTCATTAGAAAGTTCGGAAATATGAACAAGGCCATCAATAACATATTTTTTGCCCGGAATTTCAACTTGCACAAAAGCACCAAAGGGCGTAACTCTAATGACTTTTCCAGAAACTATATCACCGACTTTTAGAACTTTAACAACTTCTTTAAAAGGATCGGGTAATAGTCTTTTTATACTTAAAGAAACTTTATCCTCATCAATCTCACTAACCATCACATCAATTTCATCGCCGACTTTTAGAACTTTTTTAATATCGTCAATCCTTTCCCAAGAAACTTCAGAAATATGAACAAGGCCTTCTAGGTGGCCAATGTTAACAAAAACGCCAAAATCTACTACTCCGGAAACTTTGCCTTTTAATACTTGTCCTATTTTTAAACCTTCTAGAAAACTTTTTTGCTCTAAACTTTTAGCTGCCTTTTGAGACAAAATCAATTTATTTGAGGCCCTGTCTAGATCAATGACTTTTACTTGGAGTCTTTTACCCACTAGAGCGGTTAATCTTGTTAAAATTTCTTCTTTGTCTCCCCCTTCAACCCTCGGATAATATTCGGCTGTTAATTGCGAAACCGGTATAAAGCCCTGCACATCGTCAACTACCGTTAAAAGGCCGCCCTTGTTGGCGTCTGCAATTTTTACTTCCACAATAGTTCCTTTTTCCATATTTCTTTTCAAATCAGACCATATTCGTTCTTTGCCGGCCTTTTTTAAAGATAGGGCTAAAATACCTTGGTTGTCTTCTTCTTCTAAAACATAAGCTAAGATTTTATCTCCTTTTGATAAATCAGAAATTGAAGCTTTGTCGCCTACTTCGCTGCGATAAACCACGCCAGTAGCCCGACCACCTAAATCAACCCAAATTTCGCCATCTTTAATATCAATGACTTCCCCTTCTATAACCTTACCGACTTCAATCTTTTCAATTAAAGCTAAGGCGTCTTCCATTATTGATGTTTCTATATTTGTTGTTTTTTCTTTTGTTTCCATAAACCTCTTTTCCTATTGTACAAGTTTTTGTTAATCTTACAAGCCCCTTTCTAAAAAACTTCTAATTTCTAATTTTCAATCAATGATTCAATGACTTAATTTTCAAACGAGTTTAGAAATTGATAAATTGAAAATTCAATGAAAATTGAAAATTGGTAATTGAAAATTCGGATCAATCATTTCCAAAGATGTTTTTCAAAATCCATAATTTTACCCTTTTTAATCTCTATTCCCTCTCTTTTTAACAAACTGATTTTCTTTTCTGTACCTTTTGCATAACCGCCAACCCTTCCATCGCTTTTTATAATTCTATGGCAAGGAATATTTTTAAAATCTTCATTTTTTCCCAAGGCATTTCCCACCGCCCGGGATAAATTTTTATTCCCCAACTTTAAGGCAATTTTCTTGTAGGTAGCTAACCGACCTTTAGGAATCTTTTTAACAACTCTAAAAGCTTTTTTCTTAAAATCATCCATTTTTACAAACGAAGGCCTCGCAATATTATTACATTAGCGAGACCGTAGCCCCTTACTTAATTTTTAAGTGCGGGGCTTTTCCTCATCTTTATTTTTGGAATCATTGTTAGGAGATAACTTTTCGATTTTTGAGTTTAGACCATCGGCAATTTTACTCAAGTAATAAGTAACAGAGACAATGATCAAAGTAATAAAAATCGCATAAATAAACATTGCGATTAAACTGCCAGTCTTATTGGGAAAAATAACTTCAAAAAGTTTTTGAATTGCCGCATTCCAAGCTAAGGCCGCCACCAATCCAAAGGCCGTTACTGTCAAATCCCTTGTTTGAGTAATAATTTTTCGCTGAAGCTCTAGCATTTCTTCTTTTGTTTTTTTAATAACTTTGTCTTTATCTGTCATTTTATTTATCCTCTAAAATTCTTTTTTCATCTTCTTTAATAATCTTCGAGACAACATCTTCTATGTCAAGATTTTTAAGATGAGCTAACCAAACTATCTGTAAAATTATATCACCTATCGCATTTTCTAACCCTTCTTCGCTAAACCTTGCTTTCCTTTTTTCTTTATTTACATATTGCCTTGCAAGTTCCCCAACTTCCTCCACTAAATGAATAAAGGTATTTTCTTCGGTCGGTTTGTAACCTTGTTTTTTAACCCACTTTTTTGAAAATTCGATAATTTGTTTTTGAAATTCTTTTACTTGCATGATGTTTAATCAAATAAAATGTTTATTGCGGAAAGCTTTTCCTGATGATGATTTTAAATATTTTTCAAAGGTTAAAGCCCTTTTCTTACTTTTAAATAATGAATACCATACTAACTCAATTGGTCTAAATTTGGATGTATGTGGAACTTCTCCTAGTTGGTGTTTTTCGAATCTTGCTTTCACATCTTGAGTGGAACCAACATAAAAATCATTGTTCGATAATTTTAACAAATAAACATAATACATATTTATCATCCTCTGTCCAACTCCGCTCATTAGAGCTTCGCTGGACAAACTTCGCTTTATTCAAATGGCTTGCCAAGCGAAAACTAGGAATTGTTTTAAGTGTGGCTTGCCAAGCGAAGCTTCCAAAGGAAGCAAAGTTTGGTGGGCGTGCCTGGATTTGAACCAGGGACCTCTACATTATCAGTGTAGCGCTCTAACCAGCTGAGCTACACGCCCCTAAATAAAAAAACAGAAAACAGTTAACAGATAACATTATAAATTTTAGTTCTTTTCTTTTCAACACTTGTTATCTGTTTTTTGTTCCCTGTTTACTGACCTTAACAGCTCAAAAATAACAGAAATTACTTAGAACTCCGGCCAAAAGCCGGAGACCGACCTACGATATATCTAGCAAAAGCTAGAAATCCGTTAGAAAGGAGGTATTCCATCCGCAGATTCCCCTACGGATACCTTGTTACGCAACTGTTATCTCTAATTACTTAGAGTGCCGGACTATGTCTTCACCCTAGTTTCCTAGGGGCTAGCGTATAGTCTCTACGGGGTTAAGGCAGCTTGTATGCCATACATTTTACAATATATGGTTTAACAAGTTCTTTGAATACAGAGTAAGAATCTTTTTTGATATACAGACGATTTCCTTTGGAGTCAGAATTTATGGTCGTATCAATTTCTTTCTCTTTAAAAAGTTTTTGCAACCTTTTTAAATCTTTTAATGAATAATTATGAACCGAAAAATCAACTGTATCTCTATGCTTACAACCATCATCCATAAACCAAATAGCCAATGAAAGTGAATCCAATTTTAAGTCTTTTGGTAGTTTCTTTCTACCTGCATACCACTTCTTTCTTAGCAAATTTATATCTGGGTGACCAATTGTCCCAAATCTTATTGAATTATGTATTTTAACCTCTTGTGGTGAATTGATACAAATTCTTTTAAGTTTAAGATATTTCCACCATACATATTCTTTATGAATTTTAGAATGCTCAATTCGCAATCTGAAGTTCTTACCAGAAGAACTTAGTGTTCCATCTCCTAATAAACATCCATTTATCACCCCAATTTCTTCATTGAGTAAAGAATATGACTTTAATAAATTTGCTAACTTACTCTGCATCTAGCCCAACTTCCCTCGACGTTGTCCTTAATTTTTAATAAGGAGTTCACCGATATAGCTAGATTTTACCATAAGATTACTCCTATGGGAAGCCGTTAAACTTCACCCCAATTACCGGTCTTACCGTGGGATCGCAAAAGCGACACTTCGGGTACTACCGACTTTCGTGGTGTGACGGGCGGTGTGTACAAGGCCCGAGAACGTATTCACCGCAACATGGCTGATTTGCGGTTACTAGCGATTCCAGCTTCATGAAGGCGAGTTGCAGCCTTCAATCCGAACTAAGATTAGTTTTTAAGGATTAGCTCCACATTGCTGTCTTGCAACCTATTATACTAACCATTGTAGCATGTGTGTCGCCCGAGGCATAAGGGCCATGCTGACTTGACGTCATCCCCACCTTCCTCCCTATTACTAGGGCAGTATCGCACGAAAATACAACATGCAATAGGGGTTGCGCTCGTTGAGGGACTTAACCCAACATCTCACGACACGAGCTGACGACAGCCATGCAGCACCTG
>JBBIQZ010000003.1:0-36208 GCA_037442065.1 bacterium
ATGAAGGAGATATTGTTTACCGCTTTTGTATCGGCAAAAGTGGCGCAAAACCTCGCAAATGAAAACTATTTGCTTAGGGTCACACCCTAATCCATTCTTCGCTAAAGCTACGAAGGACAAGAGGGAGTGACCCTTTATTAAATTTCCAGGCAGAGGATTTTTCTCAAGAACCTGTCTTGCGAGTTTGTCTTTGGCCGGCTGCCCCATTTTACCCTCCATAGCTTTATGCGAAGGATGGGTTGGCAGCTAACTACCTACGAGATGCCCAGATGGCATCAAGTAATAAATTTAGGCCATCTCCCGGACACCTCGCAGGAAGGTTCTTGGGAAAATAGGATGGGAGGGGCGGCCGCGTCTTACGCGGCCGCTTTTTTATTTATTGCATCTTTAAAAAAACTTTTCTATAATCAAATAAGTAAGCAAGGTATATATCAATGACTCTTCCTACATGGGATTTAGTTATTACTCTTTTCTTTTTAATGGCCCTAGCTTATGGATTTATTTTGGGTCGCGGCCGCATTGTGGTTATTTTAATTATTACTTATGTAGCCTATTTGGTTGCTCAAGAATTTGGCGATACAGTTTTTAAATTTGTTTCCGGTTCGGAAACTGTCGTTTCTAATGTTTGGATAAGAAGCAACGCTTCCTTATTTACTGTTAAAAGTATATTTTTTGCTTTGATTATTGTTTTAGTTTCTCTAAAAGGTGAACTTGGCGCTTTAACTGGTTTAGCCAGAGGAGTTCGTTCTACCTTATTAACTGGTGTTTACGCTTTTTTAAATGCCGGGTTAGTTGTCTCCTCAGTTATAAAATTCTTACCGCAAGAATCTCAAACTGCTCTATTTGCGGTTTCTCCCTTGGCGGCAAAAGTGGCTGACGCCAGGAATTGGTGGCTGGTTATTCCTATTTTGATAATGATAGCTGAAGGCTTTATAAGGGGAAAAGAAGAAGCAAAAGAAGCGAAATAAAAAGATAGAAAAAGAGGCCTTGGCCTCTTTTTTAAAATATGTTTGTACCTTTTGTATCGACAAAAGGTACCCAAAAACTCGCAACGGTTTAAAAAGCTGAAAAATAACTCATTTGAAGTTTTCAATCCGAACGGACCCTTCGGGCACCGCCCTTACAAAGCTTCAGCTCTCGCTGAGGCTTTGTTCAGGTTGAACGGATTTCCAGTCCCGATATTTCATATCGGGACACCTTCAAATTTCGTTATTTTTCCGGGCGCTTTTTTAAGCATGTTGCAAAAGAATTGAAAAAATATCTTCTTTTTCGATTTTTTAAAAAATGCTATATTATCTTTAAATAACATTGAGGTTTTGTATGACCAAAATAGCTATTAATGGTTTTGGGAGAATAGGCCGTTTAACTTTGCGAGCCGCTTTAGAAAAAAAATACCCCAATTTGGATTTTGTGGCCATTAATGATTTAACAGATGCTTCCACATTGGCTCATCTTTTTAAATACGATACAGCTTTTGGTAAAGCTAAATGGGAAGTTTCAGCAGGAAAAGATTTTATCCAAATTGGCAAAACAAAAATAAAAGTTTTATCTGAAAGGGAGCCGGAAAAGCTGCCTTGGTCTAAACTAGATGTTCAAATTGTAATTGAATCAACCGGTTTTTTTACTGCTCGTGAAGAGGCCCAAAAACATTTAAAAGCCGGAGCAAAAAAAGTAATAATTTCTGCTCCAGCTGAGGACCCGGACGCAACTTTAGTTTTGGGAGTTAACGACAAAATTTATGACCCTAAAAAACATAACATTATTTCCAATGCTTCTTGTACGACCAATAGCTTAGCGCCCTTAGTTAAAATTTTAAATGATTCTTTGGGGATTGAAAAAGGATTTATAACCACAGTTCATGCTTATACGGCCGATCAAAATTTGCAGGATGGCCCGCACAAAGACCTACGTAGAGCTCGGGCTGCGGCCGAGAATATTGTTCCCACCAAGACAGGCGCCGCCAAAGCTATAGGCGAAGTTGTACCGGAGCTTTCCGGAAAACTTGATGGCTTGGCAATAAGAGTTCCAAATCAAGTAGTTTCCTTAACGGATTTAGTTTGTGTAGTTTCTCGCGAAACTTCCAAAGAAGAAGTTAATAAAATTTTTGCCCAAAAAGCTAAGAACCAAGAGCTTAAAAATATCTTAGCTTATAATGAAGAAGAATTAGTTTCTATGGATTTTCGGGGTAATTCCTATTCTTCTATTTTTGATGCACCTTTAACAAAAGTTATTGGAAATTTAGTTAAAGTTTTTGCTTGGTATGACAACGAGTGGGGATATTCTAACCGGCTAGTGGATTTGGCAAAGATAATCGCAAAAAAATAAGCTCAAATTCCAAAGCTCAAATATCAAATCAATGCCAAATGCATAAATGTTTTAATTTAGGAATTTAGATTTTGGATTTGATTTGTCATTTGGAATTTGTCATTTGGATTTTTAAACAATGGAAATTTTTATTAAAGACAGAAAGTTTGTTTTTAAAGCCTTAAAAAAGGCTAAGTTTTTAATTCCGGACAAAATTATTTCCGAGGTAAAAGCTTCCGGCCTTCGCGGTCGAGGCGGGGCCGGTTTTCCTGCCGGTTTAAAATGGGAATTAGTTTCTAAAGAAAATTCAACCCCAAAATATATTGTTTGTAATGCCCATGAAGGTGAGCCGGAAACTTTAAAGGATAAATATTTGCTAGAAAATTTTCCCTACTTGGTTTTAGGGGGGATGTTAATAGCGGCAAAAGCCATAAATTCCAAAGATCTTTTTATCACTATTAAAAAAACTTATAAAAAAGCTATCGTTAATTTAAAAAAAGAAATTTTAAATTTAAAAAAAGCCGGTCTTTTAAAAGATTTAAAGATAACTATTTTTCCGGCCGAGCTGGGTTACATTGGCGGTGAAGAAACTGCGCTTTTAAATGAGTTAGAAGGCAAAAGAATTGAGCCAAGAATAAAACCGCCTTTTGTTTCCCAAGCAGGTCTTTTTAGAAAACCGACTATCGTTAACAATGTGGAAAGCTTTGCCAATACTCCTTTTATTATTGCTAAGGGAGCTAAAGAGTTTAGAAAATTTGGCACCAAGAATTCGCCGGGCAAAAAATTAATTACCGTTTCCGGGAATGTTAAAAACCCCGGAGTTTATGAAATAGAATTCGGCCAAACCTTAAATGAAATTTTGGAAATAGTCGGTAAAGCTAAAGGTAAGATAAAGTTTGCTTTAACTGGCGGTTTTGCCGGAACAGTAGTTACCCCTGAAAAATTTGATATTCCTTTTGAATACGATTCGGGAAGACTTGGGGTTTGTGTGGGGGCTGGAACAATTATTTTTTACAACGAAAAAACCAATCTTTTAGGAGCCTTAAAAACCTGGCTTGAGTTTTTCAAAGACCAGTCATGCGGTCAATGCACTCCTTGTCGGGAAGGAACTTTTAGACTTTATGAAATAATAAAAAATTCCAAAGATAAAATTAGTCAGAAAGATTTTGAAAAAATAAAAGATTTGTTTTTTAGTTTGGAAAATTCAAGTTTTTGTCCTTTGGGAGCAAGCGCTTCAATGGCTGCCCGAGGCCTAATAAAAGCTTTTTACAAGGAGTTGGTAAGTGAATAGTAAAAATCCTAAATTTGAAATTCGAAATTCGAAACAAATTCCAAATCCTAAATCGAAAAATTCGAAATACAAGGCAGTAATTTTTGATTTAGGCGATGTTTACTATCAAAATGGTTTTAAAAAAGTTTTAGCCCTCTTAGCTAGGCAAAAAAGAATTAAGCCAAAATTTTTAGATGAGGTTTTTAGGCGCCCTTACATTAAAAAAATAGAGGTTAATAAAATAACCGAAAGAGTTTTTTGGGAGGAATTTCGTAAAGATATCGGCTTAGAATTTAAAACTTCGGTTTTGCGCAAAGCGGTTTTTAAATATTTTAAACCCACTCCGGGGATGAAGGCTTTGGTTAAAGATTGTCGAAAAAAAGTAAAGGTTGGTCTTTTAACAAATAATATTAAAGAATGGTTTAAAATCCAGGAACAAAAAGAAGATTTTAATAAGAGTTTTGATAAAGTTTTAGTTTCCGCCAAAATCGGTTTAAGAAAACCCGATAAAAAGATTTATTTTTTAATGGCGAAAATGCTTGGTGTTAAATCTAAAGAATGTATCTTTTTTGATGATAATTTGGATAATATAAAAGGAGCGAAAAAAGCAGGGATGAAAGCTTTTCGATTTAAAGGAACTGCTGATTGCCGCAGAAAGCTTAATAACTTCAGGATTCTTCAAGACAAAAAGGTCAAAATAAAAACATAAAATGGAAACAGTAAATATCAAAATAAACGGAAAAGAATACAAGGCTCAGAAAGGGGCGACCATTCTAAAGGCGGCTGGCGAAAATGGCATTTATATTCCAACATTATGCTATGCGCCGATTTTTAAACCGCAGGCTAACTGTCGTATTTGTTTGGTTGAAATTAAAAACTGCCGCGATTTAAGAACTGCTTGTTCAACCAAAGTTGAAGAAGGAATGGAAATTTTTACCGACACCGAAAAAGTCCAAAAAGCAAGAAAAACTAATTTGAAACTTTTATATACCGATCATATTGGTAAATGCCCGGCTTGTATTCGTTTTAAAAATTGCGATCTTTTAAAATTAGTTTCTAAATATCAAGCCGCTGGGATAGATTTCAAAGGCGATGAAAGAAAGATTCCGATTGATGATTCAGGTGTTGTTATTTTTGATTTAAATAAATGTATAAAATGCCGCCGTTGTATAATGGCTTGTAAAACTTATGGATCGGATGTTTTAACCTTGAAGGGCAAAGGATTTAATGCTAAAATTTCAACCAAGAACGGAAAGAATTTAAAAAATTCCGGCTGTATCGGCTGCAAGCAATGCGCTGAAGTTTGTCCGGTTGGCGCCATTTACCCAGCACTAACTTCTGATTAGTCTTTAAATAAAAATTTTAAAATGTGTAGTTAGAAGTTAGTGCTGGGTTTACGAAAAGAAATAACGCTCTTTAAAAAAAAGGAAGGTGATTAAAATGCCAGTTGTAATGGAAAAGAATACTATTTCTGAAACTACAGGAATTGATCTGCATTTCATTGCCGAAAATTTAGATGATTTCTACATACAGATCGTTATTTT
This sequence comes from bacterium, assembly GCA_037442065.1. Lineage (GTDB taxonomy): Bacteria > Patescibacteriota > CPR2_A > CG2-30-33-46 > CG2-30-33-46 > JBBIQZ01. Next base: position 5,119 of record JBBIQZ010000003.1, read on the forward strand.
TACCCAAGAAAAAGAAGTTAAAAGTTTAGACGTTCGGTTAAGAATGAAGGGATCAAAAAGATTAACTTTACTTTCGCCAGGCAATTATTTATGCTGGTATAATCTAGATAAAGAGGTTATTCTAGACGGAGAAAATATGAAAAAAGTTGTGGATTTTGCTACAGAATGGATAGAAAAGCTTGATAAGCATAATTTTCCGGGAATAAAAAACCTTTGGTATAGTTGTTAACTAAATTAAAAATATCTTTTTTTGCTATCTTTTAAGATAGCCTTTTTTATTGTAAGATAAAAATAATGAGAAGCTTAAGGCAGGCAAACGTTAAGGAAAAGATCGTTCTCTTAAGGGCAAACTTGGATGTTCCTTTAAGAAACGGCCGCATTTTAGACGATTCACGTATTAAAGAAAGCATACCAACGATAAAATATTTATTAAGCAACAAAGCTAAAGTTTTAATAGTTGCCCATCTGGGAAGGCCAAAAGGAAAAGATAAAAAATTTAGTTTAAAACCGGTTGCTTCAAGATTAAAAAAACTCTTAAAGAAGCCGGTTTTATTTTTACCCGATATTTTAGATTCTAAGGTTGCGGACAATATTTCTAGATTAAAACCCGGCCAAGTTATTTTGTTTGAAAATGTCCGCTTTTATGAAGAGGAAGAAAAAAATAATTTCCAATTTGCTAAACAGATTTCCAAGCTGGTCCAAATTTTTATTAACGATAATTTTTCGGTTTCTCACAGGTCGCACGCTTTAGTCGATGCTGTAACCCGATACTTACCAAGTTTTGCCGGGCTTGCTTTTGAAAAAGAAGTAAAAGAACTGTCCAAAATAAAAAACTCGCCAAATCATCCATTTGTAGTGGTAATTGGCGGAGCAAAAGTTTTAGATAAAATTAGGGTGATATTAAATCTAGCAAAAAAAGCAGACTACATTTTAATTGGCGGAGCTTCTGCAAACACCTTACTTAAAGCTGAAGGTTATAAACTAGGCGATTCGTTAATTGATGAAAAAGCCCAAAAGGAGGCTTCAAAAATTCTAAAAACCGTCGGCGAAAAAATAACCCTGCCTATTGATTTAGTTGTTGCCTTATCTTTAAGCTCTAAAAAATTTGAGATTATAGACATTCCTCCCATTCCTTCTCGAATTGTAGATTCTCCCTCAGCAATTTTTGATATTGGCCCAAAGACAATTATAAAATGGAAAGATATTATAAAAACTGCTAAGACAATTTTTTTAAGCGGGCCTTTAGGAATTTTTGAATATCCAATTTTTGCCAAGGGTACTAAAGAAATCGCAAGGGCCATTTCGAAAAATTCTCACCAGACGGTAATTGGCGGCGGAGATACAATAAACGCTTTAGATCAATTGAAAATTAAAAGATTTTCCTATATTTCAACAGCTGGTTCGGCAATGTTACAATATATAGGAGGGGGCGAATTGCCGGGACTTAAGGCCTTAGAAAGAAACAAACTATGAGTATTTTAAGACCCCGAAAAATTATTTGCGGTAATTGGAAAATGAATACCTCAAGAAAAAAAGCCTTGGAATTGGTTTTAAATATTGAAAAAAACTTGCCCAAGACAAATATAGAGGTTATAATTTGTCCGCCATTTTTATATTTAGAAGGAATTTTTAATGCTATAAAAAAAGTAAAATTAGGCGCTCAAAACTGTTCTGCAGAAAAGGGCGGTGCCTTTACCGGTGAAGTGTCAGCTGTTCAATTAGCCGATTTTTGCAAATATGTAATTTTAGGCCATTCCGAAAGAAGGATTTACCAGAAAGAAACAGACGAAGAAATTTCTAGAAAGGTTAAAGCCGCGCTGAAAGCTAAGCTTTCGCCGATTGTTTGTATTGGCGAGAGCAAAAGCGAAAGAAATAAAAAGCAAACCAGCAAAGTTATAAAGAGGCAGGTTTTGGCGATAATTAAAGGGCTTAGCAAGAATGAAGTTTTGAAAACAATTTTTGTTTATGAGCCGGTTTGGGCAATAAGCACTTTTGGTAGCAAAGAAATTTTAAAACCTTCCTTAGTAATTCCCGAAGTTAGATTAGTAAGAAAAATTATTGCCGCTAAATTTGGGAAGGATGTTTTAAAAAATATTCCCCTACTGTATGGCGGTAGTGTAAGCAGTAAAAATGCCAAAGAAATCCAAAAAGAAAAAGAAATAGATGGGGTTTTGGTAGGAGTAAAAAGTTTAGACGCAAAAGATTTTGTGAAAATAGTAGAAATTTTTAATAAGGATAAAAATGTTAGTAACCGTTAAAGAATTATTAAAAAAAGCCGAAAAACGAGGCTATGCCGTTGGTTCTTTTAATACGCCAAGCTTAGAAGTAACCAAAGCGATAATTGCCGCCGCCGAAAAATTAAAATCGCCGGTAATTGTTTCTACTTCCGAAGGTGAAATAAATTATGCCGGTTTGGAGTTTATCTCTAAAATAGTTCGTATTGCCGCAAGCGAAGCTCACGTACCAGTTGCTTTAAATTTAGATCACGGCAAAAGCTTAAAAATGGCTTTAATGTGCATTGCCGCCGGATACACCTCGGTTCATATTGACGGCTCGGCGCTGGACTATGAAGATAATGTAGCTTTAACTTTAGCAGTTACTGAAGTGGCTCATAAAGAGAGGGTTTCTGTAGAGGGGGAACTTGGCCATATTGCCGGAGGAAGTCAGATAAACAGACAAAAAATTTCTGATTTAAAGATTGAAAAAACCGATTCCCGAAAGGTTAAAGATTTTGTAAAAGAAACCAACATTGATTGTTTAGCTCCTTGTATAGGCAATGCTCATGGTATTTACGATGATGTTCCAAAGCTTGACTTTGACTTGCTTTCTAAAATAAGAGATAATGTTTCAATTCCTTTAGTTTTGCATGGAGGTTCAGGAATTCCGGGGCGAGATATTAAAAAAACAATAAAAAAAGGGATAAGAAAAATAAATGTTAATACCGAGCTTAGGATTGCTTTTACCGGTTCTCTAAGAGCTGTCTTGGCGGAGAAGCCTGATGAGGTCACCCCTTACAAATATTTTCCTCACGTTATAAAAACCGTAGAGAAGGAAGTGGAAGAAAAGATTAAATTATTTGGTAGCGTTGGGAAAGCGTAATAGCTTATGGTATATAGTATATGGCGTATGGTTCTATGTGCCATAAGCAATTAACAATTTGCCAAAAATGTGTCCGGACGGACACTTTTTATATTGTTCATTAAAATAGAAAGGGAGTGATCCTTTTGTGTGGAATCGCCGGAGCAATTAATTTTGACGGAGAGGATACTATAAATATTACAATTCATATGTTGGAAGCTTTACAGCACAGAGGTCAGGAAGGTGCCGGGATAGCATATGTTGGAAAAAGCTTTTTGCGAGAAGATATTGTGAAGGGTTATAAAAATTTTGGTTTAGTCCATGAAGTATTAGGTAAAAATGCGTTATCAAAAATCAAAAGCCCAATTTCTATTGCACATAATCGGTATTCAACTACCGGCAAAGCAGGCAATTATTATAATCTTCAGCCAATTGTGGCTCGTCATAAAAGGTCAGCTATCGCTCATAACGGTAATCTAGTGAATAGCCGAGAACTTCGAGAAAGATTAGAAACAAAAGGAATGAGGTTTAAAGGCACAGGTGATACGGAGGTTTTTGGCGCTTTAATTCATCCTTTAGGGGAGAATATCATTGAAAGAATTAAAGAAGCCTACGAAATAGTTAATGGCGCTTATTCTGCAATTATAGTCACCAGGACTAAGCTTATTGCCTTTAGGGATCCTTATGGTATTAGGCCTTTATGTATAGGCAAGCTTGGCTCAACTTGGCTTGTTGCTTCTGAAAGCTGTGCCTTTGATAATGTAGGCGGAGAGTTTGTAAGAGATATAAAACCCGGAGAGCTTGTTACTTTTAGCTTGAGAAGAAAAGATAGAATAGAAAGCATTGTTAAAAAGAACGATAAATGCCATCTTTGTATTTTTGAAGCTATTTATTTTTCAAGGCCTGATTCCTATCTTCAAGATCATAAATACCAGGTTTGTGAGTTAAGGCAGATGATGGGTTGTGAGTTGGCAAAAGAATATAAAGAAACTTATAATTCTCAAATTTTTGGAGGTATTCCTAATTCAGGAATAGAAGCCTCTATAGGCTTTGCAAAAGAGCTTAGAATTTTAAGAGACGATTTACTTTTAGCAGATAGATATAGAGCAGTAAAGAGAACATTTATAGATCCTAGACAATTAATTAGGATCAGATCTGTATCCAAAAAACTTCGTCCTTACTATTCAAAAGTTAATAATCGCAATATTTCTTATTTAGATGATTCTATTGTGCGAGGGAATAATACCAGGGAGATAAATAATATGTTTTGGGAGGCTAGAGCTAATAAAATTGATACCTATATAGCTTCTCCACCGATAAAATTTCCTTGTCCTTATGGGATAGATACTGAACAAAAACAATTGATTGCCGCCAAGCTTTCAGCCATAGAAATCGCCGAAGCCATTATGGCGAGTTCTGTAAATTATTTAAGTATCGAAGGACTCCATAAATCTATTCCATTTTCAGATCAGATTTGTGATGCTTGTTTTACCGGTCATTATCCAACACAAATTAAAGAGGGAGATTTTTTCAAAGATGTTTTAGAAAATCTAAGGCCTGTTAAAGCCTAAAAAAGAAAAGGGGCAGTAAAAGATGCAGCAGGAATCGCAGTTTTCGTCAAAGCAATGGTTTACAATAAAAGAAGCAGCAAAATATGTGAAAGTTTCAAGATTCACAATCCACCGTTGGATTAGAGATAAAAAGATTATTACCAAAGTTCTTCCCAACGGGAGAAAATTAATAAAAAAATCTTCACTTGGCCTAAGTGATTCCGAATATTGGTTTACAATAAACGAGGCGGCACAATATTTAGGAGTTTCAAGAAAAACTGTTAATAATTGGCTAAGGAAAGGAAAAATTTCTTTCGAAACAATCCCTAGCGGATTAAGGAGAATAAAAAAAGAAGAATTAGATAAAAAAGTAAAAGAAAAATATCATACCTTCTACTAGCTCGGATTAAATTCTGAGCTCTTTTTTATATTAAGCTAAGCAACCCATTCTTTGACATTAAAGCTAAAATTTGATATAATATAAAAAGCTAAAAGCCTGAATTTCTGAATTTTCAAAAATATAAATGGACAAACCTAAAATTTTAATAGCCGAGGACGAAAAATCCTTAATAGATTTATATAAATTAAGATTCGAATATGAATCTTTAAAAGTTTTATTCGCCCAAGACGGCGAAGAAGCCCTTGGTCTAGCTAAGAAAGAAAAGCCCAATTTGGTTCTTTTAGATGTTATGATGCCTAAAAAATCCGGTATGGAAGTCTTAAAGGAATTAAAAAACGACCCAGAAACTTCCAAGATACCAGTGATTGTTTTAACGGCTTTATTTCAGGAAAATATAAAAAAAGAAGCTTTAGATATAGGAGCAAGTGATTATTTAGTAAAATCCCATTCTTCTCCTTCGGAGGTTGTTCGGGTAGTTAAGGAAAAACTGGGATTAGAATAAAATAATTTTATAGGCCCGTCCCCACTTTCGGTTTCTGGCGGGCCTCGGTCTCGAAGAGGAATGAATATTTCGAGACCTCGGGAGGATTAAATGCCAAGGCAACAAGAAGATTTAATTTTATGGTTTCCGGAAGTAAATAAAGAAAGCATTCCTCAAGTCGGCGGCAAGGGAGCAAATTTAGGAGAGCTAATTAAGGGAGGGTTTCCGGTTCCTTTAGGGTTTATTGTTACTGCCCAAGCATATTTTTTATTTGTAGATAAAACAGGCTTGCGGGAAAAAATAAAAAAGAATTTAGAAGATTTGGATGTTGAGGATTCTAAAGAACTTCAAAAAAGAGCTCTAGAAGTTCAAAAAATGATTACTGATACGGAAATGACGCAAGAGATTAAAGATCAAATTTTGGATAATTACCGAAAGTTGGCTAAAAATGAAAAAATATATGTTGCTGTTAGAAGTTCGGCAACAGCAGAAGATTTACCTGATGCTTCTTTTGCCGGCCAGCAGGCAACTTTTTTAAATATTTCCGGCGAGGAAGAGGTTTTAAGGGCTGTTAAAAATTGCTGGGCGTCGCTTTTTGAAGCCAGAGCTATTTATTATCGAACCGAAAAGGGTTTTGATCATTTTAAAGTAGGGATTGCTGTTCCGGTGCAGTTGATGGTTCAGTCGGAAAAATCCGGCATAATGTTTACAATCGATCCGGTTACCAATGACACTTCCAAAATTATTATCGAAGGTGGGCTTGGCTTAGGAGAAGCGATAGTTTCGGGTTCAGTTACGCCCGATAGATACATTGTTGATAAAGAAACTCTAAAAATAGAAGATAAAGAAATAAACAGCCAAGATTTTAAAATTACTAAAGTTAATGAAGAAAATAAAGAAGTTAATTTAACTGATAAGGAAAAAGCTTCTCAAAAATTAACCGACGAAGAAATTGTTAAAGTGGCCGAAATCGGCAAAAAAATTGAAGAGCATTACAAATTTCCCCAAGATACCGAATGGGCCATTGCAAGGGGGGAAGTCTTTATGGTGCAGTCTCGGCCGGTAACAACTATTAAAGGTGTTAAGGGACAAGAGACAAGTGACAAGGAAGAAAATAAAAGCAATAATATATCTCAAGCTGAGGTCATTTTGAAAGGAGCGGCCGCTTCAGTAGGAATGGCTTATGGCCCGGTTAAAATTATTCACTCGCCCGATCAAATAGATGAAATAAAAGACGGCGACGTTTTGGTTACCGAAATGACTACTCCCGATTATGTTCCGGCAATGAAAAGAGCCGCCGCTATTGTAACCGATAAAGGAGGAAGAACCTGTCATGCGGCTATAGTTTCTAGAGAATTGGGAATTCCTTGCGTTGTGGGGACCGAAAAAGCCACCGAAGCTTTAAAAAGCGTTGATATTATTACTGTTGATGGAAGCAAAGGCTTGGTTTATAAAGGAAAAGTTGAAATTAAAGAAGAAGCCATCCCCAAAGGGGAATTTGGCACTTCTTTAAAAGCAGAACCGGTAACCGCCACCAGAATTTATGTTAATTTGGGGGAGCCGGAATTAGCTTCTAAAATCGCTAAAGAAAATGTTGACGGAGTTGGGCTGCTTCGAGCCGAATTTATCATAATGGAATCTATCAAAGAGCATCCTAAGAAAATGATTAAAGAAAAACGCGGCCAAGAATTTATTGATAAGCTAGCCGAAGGCTTAGAAACTTTTGCTAGAGAATTTTACCCGCGGCCGGTTATTTACAGAGCAACCGACTTTAAAACTAATGAATATCGCAATTTACCGGGCGGCCAAGAATTTGAACCTCAAGAAGAAAATCCAATGATTGGCTACCGCGGTTGTTTTAGGTACATAAAAGAACCGGAAGTTTTTAATTTAGAACTCGAAGCTATTAAAAAAGTTAGAGCTTCGTTTAACAATCTTCATTTAATGATTCCTTTTGTTAGGCGACTTGATGAATTCGGAAAAGTTAAGGAATTAGTAGAAACCTCGGGCCTAAAACGCTCCTCGGATTTTAAGTTATGGATAATGGTAGAAGTTCCTTCAACTATATTTTTGATAGAAGAGTTTTGTAAAGCCGGCATTGATGGAATTTCTATTGGTTCTAATGATTTAACTCAATTAATTTTAGGATTAGACCGCGATTCTTCTATTGTGGCCGAAGAATACGACGAAAGAAACGAAGCTGTGCAGATTGCTTTGCGTCAAGCGATTGAAACCTGTAAAAAATATGGGGTAACCGCTTCTATTTGCGGACAAGCTCCTTCGGTTTATCCGGAAATTTGCGAAAAATTAGTAGGATACGGCATTACTTCTTTGTCGGTTAATCCGGATGTTATTGATTCCACTCGCCGCTTGGTTGCCTCTGTTGAGGAAAAATTACTCCTAAAAGAACTTTCTGAAGTAAGGACTGAAATAAATAAGGTAGAAGAAGAATTGAAAGAAAGCAAGTAATTTAAAAATGCAAGATTTTCTTTATTTTATTTTCGCCTTGGTTCCAGCTGTCTTATGGATCTATTATTTTAGAAGTCATGATAAAGCCGAAAAAGAGCCTGTAGGCTTTTTAGTTTTTTCGGCACTTTTGGGAGCCTTAGTTGTTATCCCTGCAGCTTTGGCAGAAGTTTTTGTTGCAAAAAATATTATTCCCTTTTTCTTCCCAAAAACTCCAGTTGCTCCTTTAAGTTTATACGGCGGTTTTACCGGCTTTTTAGTTTTAAATATTTTTGCTGTTGCTGTTATTGAAGAAGTTTTTAAATTTTTGGCAATTAGGCTAACCGTTTATAATTCAAAGCATTTTAACGAAGTTTCTGATGGTATCGTATATATGGTTTCGGCTGCTTTAGGTTTTGCCGCTTTTGAAAATTTTTTATATTTTTCAAAGTTCGGACCGAATGTAATTTTTATGAGAAGCTTGTTTACTCCTTTATTTCATGCTTCAGCTTCGGCGATTGCCGGTCACTATCTCGGCCTTGTAAAATGGGATAAGCGTTATTCTAAAAAAGTTTATTTAGCGCTTGCCGCTTCGGTGGGGTTGCACTTTATTTATGATCTCTTGGTGTTTTTTTCCAGCCTCAAAGAAAATTTTTTATATATGATTTTAGCGATAGCTCTTCTTGTAGTCTCCGGATACTGGGTGGTTAAAAAATTTAAAGATAGTGAAGATATAGATGAAAAATGCGAAGTGTGCTGAAAAGTTAAGTTGCTTCCCTATTTAAATATTGCTAAAATAAATAAGGTGGAAACTTTTGTTATTATAAGAAATACGTTTTTTGGTCTCTTGGCGGTTCTTTTATCGCTATGGGATTAACTGTAGTTTATTTTAGGTTACAAGGGAAATAAAATGAATTGTCCAAAATGTAAAGGAGCTTTGATTGAAATTAAGGGGAATTATTTTTGTTCGCAATGCGGCACAAAAGTAGATTTAAAAGAATTGGAAGAAAAACTGGAAAAAGAAGTAACAGTTGCCAAAGAGGAGGTTGCTCCTTTTATTGCTAGCAAAGAGTCGGTTTTAGGGAAAGAAAAAGAAGCTTCGGCTAATGTCTTAGAAACAAAAGCCTCTGTTTCATCTTCTCCCACTCCCAGCCCTTCTTTAGAAAATATTTTTCCACCCAAAGCAAAGACGCAAATAAATCTAGAAAGTGTCCCTTCTTTAGAGTCAACACCAGAACCGCAAACAACTGTGCTTTCTTCTCATAAAAAAACTAAATTATCGCCACTTACTATCCGCATTTTTTTAATTGCAATCATTGCTCTTAATATTTTAATCATTCTAGGGCTTTCTTACTTTTTTCTTTTAAAATAATGACCAAGATTAAAAAAATTTCTTCATTTGAGATTTTAGACTCTCGGGGAGTTCCAACTATAAAAACAAAAATAGAAACTGAGGCCGGTGAAGTTGAGACATCAGTGCCTTCGGGTTCTTCCACTGGTAAGGCGGAAGCTAAAGAACTAAGAGATAATGAAAAACGTTTTTTAGGCAGAGGGGTTTTAAAAGCAATTTCAAATATTTTAAAGATTATTGCTCCAAAATTAGAAGGAAAAGACACTAATGACCAAAAAGCTATTGATTTATTGCTTAAAGACTTGGATGGCACTGCCCAAAAATCTCATTTAGGCGCTAATGCAATACTTTCTGTTTCTTTAGCAGTGGCAAAAGCGGAAGCTTTATCTAGAAAAATCCCACTTTATAAATATTTAGCAGGATTTTTTGAAGGAGAAGAAGGATTAAAACTGCCAACTCCATTTTCTGTGATGATCGCTGGAGGCAAACATTCTTCTTCTAATTTAGATATTCAAGAGCTTATGGTTGTTCCTTTGGAAATTTCTTCATTTCCCGAAAAAATAAGGGCTATTTCTGAGGTCTATCTAACTTTGGGCGAAATTTTAAAAAAAAGAAATCAAAGCAATAACGTGGGACTGGAAGGCGCTTATGGCCCTAAGTTTAAAGCTAATAACGAAGCTATGGATTTAATCAAAGAGGCAATTGCCGAAGCTGGTTACTCGGGAAAGGTTAAGATTGCTTTAGATGTTGCCGCTTCGGAGCTTTATATCCCCCAGGAAGAAAGCTATTATTTAAAATCCGAAGAAATTGTTTTAAAAAAGCAGCAGCTTTTAGGTTTGTATAATGATTGGTTTTCACGCTATCCGATAATTTCTATTGAAGACGGTTTAGAACAGGAAGATTGGGAAGGATGGGAAGAACTAACTAAGCGTTTTTCTAAGGGAGTTAAGGTAATCGGTGACGACCTTTTTGCCACAAATCCGGGAAGGATTAAAAAGGGAATAAAATTAAAAGCCGCCACAGGGGTTATTATAAAGCCTAACCAGATCGGAACTTTAAGCGAAACAATAGAGGCCATAAAATTAGCCAAAGAATCGGGATTGGAATATATCATTTCTCATCGTTCCGGCGAAACTAACGATACTTTTATCGCTGATTTGGCAGTCGCTTCTCGTGCTTCGTTTATAAAAGCCGGCGCTCCCTGCAGAGGGGAACGGGTTGCAAAGTATAATCGACTCTTGGAAATAGCAAAAGATCTTAGGTAAAATTCTAAATGACAAAGCCCAAATTCCAAATCAAATCCTAAATTTAAATGTTCAAATTTTAGACATTGAATCATTTGTCATTCATTTGACATTTGAGCTTTAAGCTTTGACATTAAACTCATCTTTATCTGCTCTTATTTCTAATTTTTAATCTAGCCATCTTTAATATATAATTAAGCGAGGAATAAAGGTTTTCTTATGATTTGTCCAAATTGTGGAACAGAAACAGTTCATATTTTAGGTGAAGAATATTGTTCTAAATGCAGTAAAAGGATTCCGGCAACGACTCAGGAAATTCCCAAAGAGCAACACTCATTTAAAAAAAGCATAAAACTTATTGCTTTTGGTTTTTTAAGCACCGTTTTTTTGATTTTTCTATCTTTTACAATTGTTACTTTTATTACAAGCGAATTATCACCTTCGGCCAAGAGCGTTCTTTTAATTTTAACTGGTTTTTCAGCAGCCTTTGTGGGTGGGGCGGTTTCGGTGCAATCCTTTCCGAAAAATGATATCAAAAATGCCTTAATATTAGCTTTAACTTTAGCTTTTGTAAATTCATTGTTTAATTTTTTCTCTGATTATAATTTATTAAGATGGCTAGAAAGCTTTTTGCTGGGCGCTCTTTTGTATGCTATCCCATGTTTGATAGGGGCTTTGTTTTTTCAAAGATTTCCTTTATTTAAGGACTAATTTCTAAAAAGGAGAAACTAATTGTTATTCATAACCATTGATGGATTAGGAGATAAAGTTAAAAAAGGTAAAAAGACACCTTTAGAAATTGCCCGTACTCCTAATCTTGATTTTTTAGCAAAGAAAGGAAGGACTGGTCTTGTTTATACGGTTGGTAAAGGTATCGCTCCTGAATCAGATATTGCTCTAACAGCGGTTTTAGGTTACGATCCTTATAAATTTTATACAGGCAGAGGCCCCTTGGAAGCTTTTGGCTTTGGTATTCCTATAAAAAAAGGAGATTTAGTTTTAAGGGCTAACTTTGCAACCTTAAGAAACGATAAGATTATTGATCGCCGGGCCGGAAGAAATCTTTCTACAAGGGAAGCATTAAAACTTGAGAGAACGGTTAACTTGAAAGTAAAACTAAAATATCCTTTTTTATTCAAGTCTATCGGAGAGCATCGCGGCATTTTGGTGATAAGGGGAAATTTTTCCGCCGATATTTCTAATACCGACCCGGGCTATGAAAAAAAAGGGTTATTTGGGGTAGTTAGCAAAAAGGTTGATGATAAAGTTTTACTATCAAAACCTTTAAAAAAAGGAAGAAAAGAAAAGGAAGCTTCTCTAGTTTTAAATGATTTTACCAAACAGGTTATTGAGGTTTTAAATAGCGATGAGGTTAATAAAAAGAGGGTAAGAAGAGGGTTTTATCCGGCCAATGTTATTCTAACAAGAGATGCAGGGACTAGCTTGCCAGTTTTTAATCCTAAAAAAAGAAACTGGGCCGCCATAGTAGGCTATCCTTTAGAAATCGGTTTAGCCTTAAGATCTGGAATGAAGGTTTTTAGAACAAAATATTCGGAGATAAAAACCTTAGACATCTATAAATATCTCTATCAATGTTTAGAAAAAGAGATAAGTGCTGCTAAGAAGATTTTAAATAAGAATTTTAATAAATTTTCCGATTTTTGGATTCACTTTAAACCAGTTGATATTCCGGGGCATGATGGCAGGCCAAAAGACAAAATAAAAATGATCGAAATTTTAGATAAAAAATTTTTTTCCGGCGTAAAAAAAAATTTATTAAGAAAAAATAATCAAATGAAAGTAATAGTAACCGCAGATCATTCAACTCCTTGCTTAGAAAAATTTCATTCTAAAGATCCTGTACCTTTATTGTTATACGATGGTTTAGATAAGGATAAAGTGAAAAAGTTTAGCGAACGGGATTGCCGCAAAGGCTCACTGGGGTTTATAATGGGAAAAGATATAATGAAATTAACTGATGCTAAAACAAATCGAAGCTCTAAATTTTCAAATTAAAGCGTTAGCATATTAGCTGGTTAATTTTAAGAAAGTTTAATTATGCAAGACATTATTCCACCGCAAAAACCTAAAAGGAAAGTTTTTAAAATTGTTCTTATAGCTTCTCTTTTTTTATTGGCAATTGTCGTATCGGTAGCAGTTACTTATTTTTTAACCAAAGGCAAGCAAGAACCTAAAGTTCAAGAATCTTCTTTAAAGGCTAAAGATACTTCTAATAAAGAAGAAGGAGATTTTGTTTATGTTACTTCCAAATCCGGTTTAAATTTAAGATCCGATGCCGCTACCACTTCTTCGATAATTTACATCTTGCCTTATAGAGCAAAAGTAAAAGTTTTAAAAAAATCTCAAGACGAAAAATGGTATAGAGGTAATTTTGAAGGTGAGGATGGCTGGCTAAGTGCCGATTATACCTCAAAAGAAGAGCCGCCGGACTTAACTTCCGATTGGCAGGATTTTGAAAGTGCTGACTCGTCTTATTCTTTAAAGTTCCCTCAAGATTGGCAAAAGAAGGCACAGTTAGACCAAGGATTTGATCTTGAAATAGTACCCAAAAGCATCGGCGGAGTTTTAATTTCTGCTCAAGTTAAAAATCAAACAATAGATAAAGAAAAAGAAACTTTAGTAGACCAAGATCACAATATTGCTAGCGATTCTTTAATTGTTGTAGATGGCATTAAAGGCAAAAAGATTGTTACCCAAAAACTAAAAAACTCAAAAGTAGTTTCTTTAACCGAAGTGATTCTTCTAGAAAAAGATGGAAAGCTGTATCGTTTTGATGGACCAGCCGACGGAGAAGAACAAGGCGACATATTTAGTTTATTTGTTTGGACAATTAAATTTAAAAAATAATTATGTTTGATATTGTAACAATTGGCGGAGCTACCCGCGACATCTTTTTTAAAACTGATGGCGATTTAATTTTTCGGTCCAACGATGCCTTAAAAGGAAATTTAATGTGTTTTCCTTACGGGGCTAAAGTTATTCCTAAAGAAGTTCATTTTTCTTTTGGCGGTGGTGCCTTAAACAGCGCAGTTTCCTTTTCTCGTTTAGGGTTTAAGGTTAAGGCGATGGTTAATTTGGGGAATGATGAGACTGCTGATGCGATTTTTAATCATCTAAAAAATGAAAAAATAAATATTTCTTTAATAAAATGCCATGGGGCTTGCCGGACCGGAACGTCTGTAATTGTAAGCGATAAAAACGGCGACCATACCGCTTTTTTATTCCGCGGAACCAACGATAATTTAAAAATAAGCGACTGGAGTTTTCTAAATAGCGTTAAATGGGTTTACGTTACTTCCTTAACCGGTGATGCTGACAAAAATTTGGCAAGTTTAGAAAAAAGGCTTAAAAAATCAAAGGCCAAAATTGCTTGGAACCCCGGTTCGGTCCAATTAGCAAAAGGTTACAAAGGGCTTAAAAACCTGCTTTTAAAAACCGAAGTTTTAATTTTAAATAAAGATGAAGCCTTTGACTTGGTTTTATCTAAAATAAAGGATCATGCTTTTTCTAATATTAAAGATATTATTTTTGAACTTAAATGTTGGGGACCGAAATTTGTGGTGGTAACCGATGGTAAAGAGGGCGCCTATGCTTTTGACGGAAAGTCTTTGTTTTTTGTTCCTCCATTGAAAGTAAAATTGGTTGATTCCACCGGTGCCGGTGATGCTTTTGGTTCTTCTTTTGTGGCCGGCTTGGAAATCTATAAAAAGGATCTTAAAAAAGCTTTGGCTTTGGCAATGGTTAATTCCTCTTCGGTAGTTTCTCATTTAGGTTCTTATCACGGCCTTTTAAACCGAGAAGAGGCGTTAACTAGAGATAAAGAAGTTAAAACTTTAATTAAGAAAACTAAAGAAACTTTGGTATGCGAAATTTAGAAAGTTTTTTTACCCCTAAGTCGGTAGCAGTTGTTGGCGCATCAAGGGATTTAAATAAACTTGGATCTCAAATTTTAAAAAATTTAATTCGTTCGGGCTTTCAGGGGAAAATCTACCCTATAAATCCTAAGGCCTCAAAAATAGAAAACTTAAAATCTTTTCCTTCTGTTTTGGCAGTACCTAAGGCGATTGATTTAGCAGTTATTGTTGTGCCGGCGAAAATTGTTCCTTTTGTTTTAGAAGAGATTGGGCAGAAGGGTATAAAATCGGTGATTGTTATAACTGCCGGCTTTGGAGAAATTGGAAAACAAGGAGAAAAAGCCCAAGAAGATCTTAAAAAAATTTTAGAGAAATATAAATTAAGAATTGTCGGTCCAAATTGTTTGGGGACCATTGATACAAGAACTCCTCTAAACACTTCTTTTGCTTCTAATTTTCCTTTAAAGAGTAATTTGGCGGTAGTTTCGCAATCCGGGGCGATGTGTGCAGCTATTTTAGACTGGGCTTTAAAAAACAATGTAGGCTTTTCCAAGTTTATAAGTTTGGGGAATAAAATTGATGTTGATGAAGTTGACCTTTTTCCGATTTTTTTAGAAGATAAAAATACTAAAGTTGTTTTAGGCTATTTTGAAGGAATAAACAGAGGCTTAGAATTTATAAAAGAAGCTCAAAAACTAACTTTTAAAAAACCGCTAATTGCCATTAAGGCCGGCGCTTCAAAAGCCGGCGCCAAAGCCGCTTCTTCTCATACCGGCGCTTTAGCAACCGATAATGAAGCTCTTGATGCCGCCTTTAGAAAAGCAGGAATTATTAGGGTCTCTAGCATCGAAGAGCTTTTTGATTTTTCCGAAGCCTTCTCAAGCTTATCTTTTCCCAAAGATGAATATACAGCAGTTTTAGCTAACGCTGGCGGCCCGGCTGTCTTAACGACCGATGCGTTGTCTTTCTCCTTTTTAAAGCTGGCTCAATTCTCTAAAAAAACCAAAGATTTATTAAGAAAAAATTTACCCGAAGAGGCTTCGGTTTTAAATCCGGTAGATATTGTTGGCGATGCGCCGGCTGAAAGATATAAAAAGGCTTTAGAAATTATTTTAAAAGACAAGAGTGTTTCTAGCTTGATTGTTCTTTTAACTCCTCAGACTTCAACTGAAATTGAAAAAACCGCTTTGGCAATTTCCAAAGCCGGCAAAATTTTTAAAAAGCCAATTGTTTGCTCTTTTATCGGTGGAGAAGAAGTTGAGAAAGGGGTTAAAATTTTAGAACAAAATGGCATTCCCAATTTTGAGTTTCCCGAAAGGGCGGTTAAAGCTTTGTCGGAATTGGTTTTTTACAAAAATTTCAAAAGGTCTTTTCAAAAAATTAAAAATCCTAAAACTTTAAGAGATAAAAAAATTGAAAAAGTTATAAGTAAAGCCCGAAAAGAGAATCGAAAAATTTTAAATGATTTAGAAACAAAAAAAATCATAGAAACTTTAAAAATTAAAACCGCCGGCTCTAAATTAGTTCAAACCGAAAACGAGGCTGTAAGGATAGCTAAAAAATTCGGCTTTCCAGTTGTTTTAAAAATTTTATCCAGTGAAATTTTGCATAAAACCGAATTTGGCTTAGTAAGAATAGGGCTTAAGAACCAGGAAAATGTAAGAGAAGCTTTTAGGGAAATTTTAAAAAATTCTAAAAAGCACAAGCTAAAATTTAAAGGCATTGTTGTTTATAAAAGCGCAAAGGAAGGAACCGAAGTGATAATCGGCGCTAAAAAAGATCCGGTTTTCGGGCCTGTTTTAATGTTTGGCTTAGGCGGAATTTATGTTGAGCTTTTAAAAGATATTGTTTTTGGCATTGCCCCGATTTCTAAAAAAGAAGCAGACCAAATGATAAAGGACATAAAAGGGTATAGACTTTTAGTAGGCTTTAGAGGGCAAAAACCCGTAAATCTAAAGAAAGTTAAAGATGCTATTTTAAAAATTTCTACTTTGATGTTAGCTTTTCCGGAGATTAAAGAACTAGATATCAATCCCTTGAAGGCAGATTCTGAAAATGTAGTCGCACTAGATACAAAAATTGTGCTAGAATAGATTCAATGAAGGATTTAATTGAGATTCGCTGGCATGCACGCGGAGGGCAAGGAGCAAAAACTGCTTCTTTGCTTTTTGCTGAAGCTTTAATGGGATTGGGAAAATACATTCAAGCTTTTCCGGAATATGGCCCGGAAAGAACTGGGGCGCCAACAAAAGCCTATAATAGGATTTCCGAAAAACCCATTAGAAATTATTCGGCTATAGAAAATCCGGATGTTGTAGTGGTTTTAGACCCCACCCTTTTAAAAAATCCCGAAGTTTCCTCAGGGCTTTCTAAAAACTCAACTCTTGTTATAAATAGTGATAAAAATGCAAGCGATATTAAAAAATTCCTGAAAACTAAAGCCAAAATAGTTGTTGTACCGGCTTCGGAAATTGCTAAAAAGATATTAGGCAAGCCGATTCCCAACACCGTTATTTTAGGAACCCTTTTTAAAATTTTAAAGATGGATTTAAAAGATCTAAATAAAGGTTTAAAAGAAAGATTGGAAGTAAAATTTAGATCCAAGCCTGAATTTATAGAGAAAAATTTGCTTGCCATTAGGAGTGCTTATGAGTCAATCTAATCCCTCTTCACTATCAGTTTCGAAGGGATTTCGACTTCGGCAAGGAATATATTCCTGCCTGCCGGCAGGCAGGCCGAAGTCTCAAAAAGGTAAAAATGGATAAAAAAAATATCAATCTAAATAAAAAACCTAGTTGGAAGGCGCTAAAAATTGGTGGAGTTTCTGAAGGTGGCTCGGCTAAAGATTTTGCAACCGGCGATTGGCGAGAAGAACGGCCAGTAATTGATTTTAAAAAGTGCAAACAATGTTTTGAATGCTGGGGCTATTGTCCAGAAGCGGCTTTCATCGTGCAAAAACAAAAGATAGTTGGTATAAATTACCTTCACTGCAAAGGTTGTGGTATTTGTGCCAAAGAATGTCCATATAAAGCCATAAATATGGTAGAGGAAAAGAAGTAAATGAATAAAAACATAAAAGCTTTAACTGCCAATGAGGCTCAAGCGGAGGCAATGCGGCAAATAGAACCTGATGTGGTGGCAGCTTATCCAATAACTCCGGCTACGCAAGTGGTAGAAATTTTTTCTCAGTTTGTTGCTGATGGAAAAGTAAAAACCGAATTCGTTCCGGTTGAAAGCGAACACTCGGCAATGAGCGCTTGTGTAGGCGCTTCGGCAACCGGCGCAAGAGTTTTAACTGCTACATCCTCTCAGGGTTTGGTTTTAATGCAGGAAATTTTAAATATTGCTTCTGGTTTAAGATTACCTATTGTTATGGCTGAAGTTAACCGAACTTTGTCCGCTCCTTTAAATATCCACGGCGACCATTCAGATACTATGGGAGCAAGGGATATCGGTTGGATCCAAATTTTTGCTGCTGATGTTCAAGAAGCATACGACTCAATGTTTATTGCTTTAAAGGCCGCAGAGAAGGTTAATCTTCCGGCGATGGTTACAACTGATGGATTTATTTTAAGTCATTGCTTAGAAAGATTAGAGATAATCCCCGATACAAGAGTTAAAAAATTTATTGGCCAAAGAAAACCCGAGTTTTCACTCTTTGATTTTAAAAACCCTAAAACTTTAGGTTCAATTGACTTACAAGATTATTTTTTTGAACACAAGCGCCAGCAAACAGAGGCCATGAAAAATGCTAAGAAAGAGATTGTAAAAACTCAAAAAGAATTTGCTAAAACTTTTGGCCGAAAATACGAACTTTTAGAGGAGTATAAATTAAAAGATGCCCAAAGGGCCATAGTGGTTTTAGGTTCTACTGCCCAAACCGCAAAAGAGGTAGTTGATAATTTAAGAAAAAAAGGCGAGAAAGTTGGACTTTTAAGAATAAGAGTTTTTAGGCCTTTTCCAGAAGAAGAAATTAGAAAAGCCTTAGAGGGTGTAAGTTCAGTTGCCGTTTTAGACAAGTCTGATGCAGTTTCGGGAATCGGTGGACCGGTGTTTTCTGAAATAAAAGCGGCTTTACGAAATGAGAAACCCAAACTTTCTAATTATATTTTTGGCTTGGGCGGCCGGAATATAAAATTAAGCGAAATAGAAAAAGTTTATAGTGAGCTAAAGAGCATAAAGGAAAATCAAGTGAGTTATTTAGGAGTAAGGGAATGATAATTTTACTTACTGCAAAAAACACGTTATCAATTTTCCCAGCGAGAAAATTGCACTCTCGCTCGGACTCGCTCGCCCCAATTAAAATTGGGGTACCGTGCCCGCCCGTCCTCCGCGAAGGTTTTTGCAGTAAATAAAAATTAAGGAAGAGAAAATGAATAAAATAAAACAAGAAATTTTTTTTAAAAAATATTCTAACCGGGAGCCGCTTTTTATTGGCGGGCACCGGCTTTGCGCTGGGTGTGGGGCGGCGATTGTGGTTCGCCAAGTTTTAATGGCCGCCTCAAAATACAAAGTTGTTGTTGCCAATGCTACCGGTTGTTTGGAAGTGGCTACAACCATTTTTCCTTACTCTTCCTGGAAGACTCCTTGGATTCATAATGCTTTTGAAAATGCCGCCGCCACAATTTCTGGAGTGGAAGCAGCCTATAAAGCTTTAGGAAAAAAACAAAATTTGCCCAGAGATATTAAATTTATTGTTTTTGCCGGCGATGGCGGAACTTATGATATTGGTCTTCAGTCTTTATCTGGAGCGGCCGAACGAGGCCACGATTTTCTATATGTTTGTTACAATAACGAAGCTTATATGAATACCGGTATTCAGCGTTCCAGCGCTACTCCCGAAGGTGCTTCTACAACCACTTCACCGGAAGGCAAAAAAATTCATGGCAAAATTCAATTTTCCAAGGATTTAACCGAAATTATGGCAGCCCATAATATACCTTATGTTGCTCAAGCCTCGGTTGGCTATCCGGAAGATTTAATTTCAAAAGTAGAAAAAGCTTTAGAAATTACCGGCCCCAAGTTCATAAATGTTTTAATGCCTTGCCAGTTAGGCTGGGGGTTTGATAAAAGCTTAACACCCGAAATGGGGCGTTTGGCGGTTAAAACAAACTTTTGGCCTCTTTACGAAGTTAAAAACGGAAAATATAAAATAAATTATAAATCAAATTCTCGACCGCCGATTAAGGAATGGTTAAAAAATCAAAAACGTTTTTCTCATCTTTTTAAAAAGGGCGAAGAATCAATAGTAAAAAATCTTCAAAAAGAAGTAGACTCCCGATTTAAAAAGTTACTGCAAAAAGAAAAGCTTTAATATGAAGAAATATGCAATAGGTATTGATTTAGGGGGCACTCATCTTAGAACAAGTATCATTGATAGTAAGGGGAAGATTCTAGCGCTTAGCAAGATAAAAAACCTAGGGAATGCCAAAAAAATATTAGAATCGATTATCGGGAGTATTAATGATATTGTTAAAGATACAGGTTTAATTTTTTCAAAAGATATTATTGGTATAGGTTTATCTATAGCTTCGCCGAATGTTAATATTAAAACCGGTCAAGTTAACTGGAATAAAACAATCCCTTTCTCAAAAAATTTTAATTTAAAAAAATATTTAGAAAAAAAATTAAAAAAAAGAGTCGTTATCGAAAATGACCTTAATGCCGTAGCATTTGCCGAATTTCATCTAGGATGTATGCAAGATAACAGTATTGTGATAGCAATTAGTACTGGTATTGGAGCAGGAATAGTTATTAACGGAGATATTTATAGGGGAAAGACATTCGCAGCTGGAGAAATCGGTCATATGTTTATTAGCTCTAATTCTAATAATAGATGTACAAGAGGTGATAAAGGTTGTTGGGAAGCACTTGCTTCAGGTAAGGCGGTTGAGGCAAATTTTTCTAAAGTTTATAAACAGAAAATGACTGCTAAAGACATTGTTCTATCAGCCAAAAAGAATGATAAGAGATCGCTAAGAATTATAAAAGATACTTCATATTTTATAGGTATTGGGATTTCTAATATTATAAATATTCTAGATCCCGAAGTGATAGTTATTTATGGTAGTTTTTTCTTAAGTATTTGGCCGCTAGTAGGAAATAATATTAAAAAAGTCATAAAAGAAAGATCATTTAATCCTAAAATTAAGATTTTAAAAACTAAATTGGGTGACAATGGTGGAATCTTGGGTGCCGCTCTGCTTGTTTTTAATTCAGGAAAATGATCTAGTTTTTACCAAGGTCTTTTGGGCTTGAATTTTTTATCCAAATTCGCTAATATATAAAAGTTAACTTGGGGTTATCGTCTAGTGGTTAGGACACCAGGTTTTCATCCTGGCAACCGGGGTTCGACTCCCCGTAACCCTACCAAAGTTATTAAAAGGAGAAAATATGCCAAGAACAAAATCAGCCCAAAAAGCCGCAAGACAGACTAAAAAAAGAACAAGCCTTAATATTAAAATAAAAGAAACAGTTAAAAAGGCTTTAAAAGAGACAAAAAAGGCAGTAGAAGCAGGTTCTGGAAATTTAGAGGCCCTTGTTAAAAAATCTCAAAAGGCTTTAGGCAAGGCAGTAAAGGTTGGAGTTTTGCATAAAAATACTGCTTCAAGGAAATTGTCCAGACTGATTAAACAAGTTAAGAAGGGTAGTAAAAAACCAACGGCAAAAAAAGAAACAAAAAAAGAAAAAACCTCTTGAGATCTCAAGAGGTTTTTTCTTTGATGTCTAAAATTTTTGAAAGATTATAAAAGAAATTTCTAAAATGCCCTAAACTCATGCTAAAATACATTCTTATTCGCTGAAAAAATCCTATTGTTAGTCCCCATTTTTCCTCTTTTAATACCTGGCTTACATTATTCCATTCAATGATAATCGGTTTTATTTTAAACTCTTCCAAGCGATCAGTTATGATATTCTCTATACCATATTTTACCTTTTCAATGTTTTTTACGGTTTTAAAAATTTCTTTAAAAACTTTGGTTTCGGCTGCTCTTTGGCCGCTGCAATTTATATTTAAAGCATGAGCTAAGGTTGTTGAAAGCCGGCCGTTTACAAATTTAGCAACTGTCATGCATTTCTTTTCTTCCAAAACCGGTTCTACCAATTTTAAAATGTGTTCAACTTTTAAATTTAGTAAATCAGCATCTAAGAATATGGTAATTTCGCCTTTTGCTTTGGTAAGTCCCTTCATTAAAGCGGCCGCTTTTCCTTGATTCTTTGAATTTCTTAAAACTTTTACCCCGTTATAATAATTTAAATCTTGAGGGCATTTATTCAAACCTCTCTTTTTTCTAACGGGGTTTACTTTAAATTTTAAAGCTTCTTTTTTTGTTTTGTCTCTAGAACCGTCATCAACGACAATAATTTCTGAGATTATGCCAAAAAGAAGAGCTTTTTTGGCGATTCTTAAAACTCCTTTGATATTTTTCTCTTCGTTAAAAGCCGGAATGATACAAGTTATTGTTTTAGACATAATTGTAAAGCCAAAAGATTTATCCCAGTTACTGGTTCAATTGACCCAGTCTTTATTTTAACTTCTAAATTAAAAATTTCATTATAAATTGTTTCTAATTCTTTTTGGGAAAAATTTTTTATTTGTCTTAAAGTTTTTTCTACAACAAAAGGATGTTTTCCTGTTTCTTTTATTATTTCTCCCTTTTTTAAATTTTTCAAAGCAAGTTCTTTTATCAAAATTAAATTTCTTACCTGATAAACCACCATTCGTAAAAGATAAATTATTTCTTCCCCTTGTTCTATTAGATTATTTAAAAATTTTAAGGTTTTTTTTAGATCTTTTTCGGCGATGCTGTCAATTAGTTCAAAAACATTGTTATTTAATTTAGGAGAAACTAAAAGTTCTATGTCGGCTTCTTCTATTTTATTTTTATAAAGTGTTAATTTTTCGATTTCTTGGTTTAATTCCCACAAATTATCGCTGTCCGCCGCTAGCTTTAAAAGAGCGGGTTTTTCAATAGTTGTTTTTCTTGCATCTATCTTTTCTTTAGCCCATTTTTCAATCTCATATGGTTTAAGTTTAGGAAAGTCCCAATTCTTTTTAGCAAGGTTTGTTATTTTTTTTGCCAACAAATCTTTTTTTGAAATTTCTTTATCTTCCCAGAAAACTACAATGGTAGACTCTGGAATATTATTTAGGCAGTCTATAATTTTTTCTCCATCTTCCTTTTTCATTTTTGAAGAAAAAATATTTTTTACGATAATTAACCTTTTTTCCGAGAGAAAAGGCATAGAAAGAATTGATTTTTGAAATTTAGAAATTGTAAATGACTTTTCATCAAATTCATCAATATTGCTTTCGCCCATATTTTTTTCCGCAAATTTTTCTTTAACTTGCTTAAGTTTTTCGAATGATAAAAAATTTTCTTCGCCGGTAATTAAAAGAATCATTATTTCTCCTGAGACTTCGGAAGATATATTCCTTGCCGAAGCCGAAGCCCGCCAAAAACTGTAAGTGAGGGCGGGCGCTAGATATGAAACAACTTTCATATCTCATTTCTCATTTATATTACAATTTCTGGCATTCGGGACAAAAATGGGCCGAGCGGTTGTTTAAAACTATTCTTTTTATAATTCCCCCGCAATGTTTGGGGCAGTTTTCGCCTTCTTTTCGGTAAACTTTTCGGATGTTTCCGTAAGTGCCTTTTTCTCCAGCAGTGTCTCTAAAATCCGAAATACTTGTCCCTCTTTTCTGTATCGCCTCATTTAAAATCTTTTTCATTGAACTATAAAGCTTCTTTAATTCTTTTAAAGTTAGAGTATCGGTTTTTTTTAGAGGATGGATTTTAGCGTCAAATAAAATTTCATCTGAATAGATATTACCAATTCCGGCGATAATTTCTTGATCCATTAGAACTTTCTTAATTGCTTTTTTTTGGCTTCCTAAGATTTCTTTAAACTTTTTAAAATCCAACCCGCCGTTTATTGCCTCTGGCCCCAACTTCTTAAAAAATTCATCAATTTTTGATACATCCATCAATCTTAATGTAGCAAATTTTCTTAAATCCGAAAGTAATAGGCTTTTGCCCTTATCTAAAGTAAACCCTACATGAACAAATCTATTTTGAGGATCTTTATCAATTGGATCTAGCTCTTTGCATTCTTCCAAATCTTTCTTTTTTAATTTTCCTTTGGTAAATTCCCAGCAAGTTGAAACCAAAGGGTGTCCAGTCATTTTTAGATGGATAATTAAAGCTTTTTTTCTAGACAGCAGAATTATTATATTTTTCCCTCGTCTTTTTATACCCTCAATAAAGAGCCCCTTTATCTCCTTTTTAAATTTTTTGTAATCAGGCTCTTTTATTAAACTTGGCCAATCTGAATCTACTTCTAGGATTTTATGTCCAGAGACTTTGGTTTTTAAATCTTCAACAATTGTAAAAACTTCTGGTAGTTCCGGCATAATTTTATTATAACAAAAAATATTAAAGCTTTTTTAAAACCCCGGGATCATTTAGAAAAAAACCGTCTACCCCCGCTTTAATCAGTTCTTTGATTTTTTTAGGATCTTCTTTTTTTGAATGACCAAAAGGGAAGGGGTAAACTTTAAGATTTGCTTCATGCGCTTTTTTAATTAATCCGGGAGTTAAAGTAAGAGTAATGGGATGGATGGATTCGGCTTTTCCTTTTTTTGCCTGCCAAATTGCGGCTAAAGGAAAATAAGAGACAAGAGCAGTTCTTATCTTAGGATTAGTTTTTTTAGTTTTGGTTAAAAGCCAGTAGTATCTAGAGGATACCAAAACTTTATCTTTGATATTTTCTTTTTCAATAAAAAGAATAACTTGTTCTAAAGCTTTTGTCTCCTTAATTTCTATATTTAAGAGGGCTCTTTTAGAAATTAAGTCCCAGGCTTCGGCTAGGGTTGGAATTTTTTCTCCGTTGCCAGCATCAAGTTTTTTTAATTCTTTCAAAGATTTATAAGCCACAAAGCCTTGTCCGTTTGTTGTTCTGTTAACGGTTGGGTCGTGAATTAAAACGATTTTTTTATCTTTAGAAATCCTAGCATCTACCTCTACCATTTCGCAACCTTCATCAATTGCCTTTTGGTAGCCTAGAAGGGTATTTTCCGGAGCTAAAGCTGGGGCACCGCCATGCCCGATAATTTTTAATTTTTTTCCTTTAATTTGCATAAACAAAATTGTAGCCTTTTAAATTTTTTCGGTCAATGATATTTATTTTAAAAATTAAGGCTAGATCTTTTAATGCTGGAACCCTTTAGTTTTCCTTTTGTCTCCCTTAATAATCTCGGCCATATCTTTCCAGTTGTTTCCATAGGTAATATCCACCCGAATTGGTACCTTAAGTTCAGGATAAATTCCTTCCATGATCTTTTCGATTGCCAAAGAAAATTGTTTTACTTCTTTTTCTGGGACCTCAAAAACTAATTCATCGTGAACCTGTAAAGTCATTTTTGATTTGGGCGAAAGTTTAGGCATTATTTTAGTAATTTCGATCATAGCTAATTTCATTAAATCGGCGGCAGTTCCTTGGGCAGGAAAATTTATTGCCATTCTTTCAGCGGCCGAACGAATTTGAAAATTATTAGAATTTATTTCTGGAAGATATCTTCTTCTTCCTAAAAGAGTTTCCACAAAGCCAAAATCTTTAGCTACTTCCACTATTTCGGTTACATATTTTAAAATTCCAGGATGTTTCTTATAGTATTTATCAATATATTTTTGGGCTTCTTCTCTATTCCATCCCAATTGCCCGGCTAAACCGTGAGCTGAAATTCCGTAAACAATGCCAAAATTTACCGCTTTGGCGGCTCGTCTTTCTTCGTAAGTTACATCTTTTAAAGGAATTTCGTTTACATCGGCGGCAGTTCTGGTATGGATATCTTCATGGTTTCTAAAAGAATCAATCATTTTTTGATCACCCGAAAGATGGGCGATTATTCTTAGTTCTATTTGGGAATAATCCGCAGATATTAATTTATAGCCTTTCTCGGCCACGAATGCTTTTCTTATTTCTCGTCCAACCTTTGTTCTTATGGGAATATTTTGCAAATTAGGATTAGAAGAAGACAGCCGTCCGGTTGCAGTAATGGTTTGGTTAAAATTTGTATGGACTCTGCCGGTTTTAGGATGAACCAGTTTGGGGAGGGCATCGGCATATGTTGTTTTAAGTTTTACTAATTCGCGGTAATCAAAAAGGAGATTAATAATCGGGTGAGTGTCTTTTAGTTTTTCTAAAATGCCGGCCGCCGTGGAGAAACCGCCGGATTTAAGTTTTTTCATTTCCTTTTTAATTTCCGGAGATTCTGCCAACTTTAGCTTTTCAAAAAGCACTTCTTTTAATTGCTGGGGTGAATTTATATTAAAATCGCAATTGGCAAGCCGGCAAATTTTTGTCTTTAAATTTTCAATTTCCTTTTCTAGTCTTTTTGACATTTTTTTAAGGAATAAAGAATCAATTTTTACTCCGTTTCTTTCCATTTCGGCCAAGATAGAAACAAGCGGCATCTCTATTTTTAAAAAGAGCTCTTCCAAATTTTCTTTTTGAAGTAAAGGTTTTACTTTTTTGAATAATCTAAAAGTTATAACCGCATCTTCGGATGAATATTCGGCCACTTTTTCTAAAGGAGCTTCGTTTAATAATTTTTGCTTGTCCCGCGAAGCTTTAGCGGAGTGGGAATTTTTTCCTTTGCCGATTAATTCTTCAATGGATATTTTCTCAAACCCTAATTCTGAGAAAGCTAAATCATCCAGACTAAGTCTTCGTTCCCCGGGCCGCAAAAGATAATAAGCAATCATAGTATCAAAATATACAGGGGCAAGATTTATGCCATAGCAAGCCAAAACGCTTATGTCGTATTTTAAATTATGGCCGATTTTTTTAATATTTTTGTCTTCTAGAAATGGTTTTAATAGTTTTAAAAAATCGTTATTTTCTGTGGGGATATAAAAGGCCTCCTTTTCGGAAAACGATAAAGAAACACCGATAAGTTTGCCACTTACAGAATCTAATTTTTCGGTTTCAGTATCAACAACTATTTCTTGAGTTTTATTTTTAATAGCTTTTAAAACTTTTAAAAGCTCTTTTTCTTCTTTTATTATTTTAAAATCAAAATCTCGTTTTTGTTTATTTAAAGTTTTGCTTTTGGGTAATTTTGCCAAAAGAGTTCTAAACTCAAACTTTTTAAAAACATTTATTGCTATTTCTCGGTCATAAACTCCGGTTTCGGTTTTTTTAAGATCAAGTTCTAAAGGCAAATCTTTAACAATTAAAGCTAAATATTTACTTATTTTGGCTTCTTTTTCTTTCTCTCTTAAGTTTTCTAAAACTTTCGGTTTTAGGTCTTTTACTTTTTTAGTGTTATTTTTTATTTCTTTATATAAATTTTCAATGCTTCCAAATTTTTTAATTAATTCAATGGCTGTTTTTTCGCCAATACCTAAAACTCCGGGAATATTATCGGAAGGGTCTCCCCGCAAAGCTTTATAATCGGCTATTTGCAAAGGGGAAAGGCCTTCGTATTTTTCTTTAACCTGACTTTCGTCATATAAGACCGTATCGGTAAATCCGCGGCGCATAGTATAAACTTTTATGTTGGGAGAAACCAGCTGGACTTCGTCTAAATCGCCGGTAACAATAATTGCTTCTAGGTTTTTTTCTTCGGCTTTTTTAGCCAAAGTTCCCACGATATCATCGGCCTCAAATCCGGGTTTTTCAAATATGGGGATTCCTAAAGCGGTAATTACTTCTTTTACTTTCGGGAATTGGGATATAAGTTCTAGGTCGGCCTTTTGGCGTGTAGCTTTGTAATCTTTAAACTCTTTATGTCTGAAAGTTGGTTGAGGGGTGTCAAAGGCAGTCGCCACATAATCGGGATTTAGTTCATTTATAGTTTTTAAAAGAATTAAAGAAAATCCGTAAACCGCATTTACGAGTTCGCCGTTTTTAATGGTTAAGGGAGGTAAGGCGTGAAAGGCCCGGTGGATTAAAGCGTTGGCATCAATTAATAAAATTTTTTGCTTCTTCATTTAAGTCTATTTTAGCTTAATTAAGAGAAAAATCTATAAGTCTTGGAAATACCCCACACTAATTTTGTACTGCACTCGGCGGCAAAGCACTTAGGCAAAAGGGGTAACCCTATTCGGGTCCCGTGCTTTGCTGGTGATCAACTTTCTAATCCGTTTTTGAGAATATGTTCTTTCTATAAGGCAAAATTAGTACGGGGTTATTTTTCTTTGCTATTTTATAAATAGATTAAGGTAGAAAAATAAAAAAAGCGGTATGAGCTATACCGCAGGAATATTAATTTTGTAACGATCTTTTCTTATTTTGATATCTTCTGGAGTTGGTGTTTCTGATTTAGCAAGCAGTTTTTCTAAAGCAAGGCGGATATTTTCTCTCAGCTTTTGCATGGCGTATTCTGGATTAAGGTGGGCTCCGCCTGGCGGTTCCTTGGAAATTATATCAATGTAGCCCTGTCTTAGTAGATCTTGGGCAGTCATTTCAGAATTATTTGCGGCAAGTTCTAGCGCGTTAGGTAAATCTTTGTAAAGTATCGTTTTTGCACTTGGGTCTGCCGTGGCAGCATATGCATATTCTTGCATAATAACAATATCTCCACCACAGGCTAAGGCAATATAGCCTCCGCTTCCACCTCTACCTATATTTATGGAGATAATCCAAGTTTTCACATTCGGCACTTCTTGCATTACTTGGTCAAGCAAGCCGAACATATGGTAGTTTTCTGCTCTAAAATCGAATCTTGCCCCTAAGGTATCAACAAACATTAAAACTGGCAGCTTGAATTTTTCTGCTAATTTTACTAGTCTTATTGCTTTTCCGCAATCGGTTGGGCCTATCATACCATTTCTAAAGTAAGTTCTTTGATTAAGATAATAATGGTTCTCTTCTTCTATCAATTTGCCTTTTTCAGTACCCATAACCATTACTGGAATTCCTTGAAAAATAGCAAGTCCGCCAATTAGGGTATGATCAATACCAAGAAACCAATTAACTCTTCTAAGTTCAATAAAGGAATCGAATAAGCCGTTAAGGTAATCCTGGAAGGTAGGACGGAAATCACTATTAGCGATTCGGAATATCTCAAGAGGGGTTATTTCAGTTGGATTTTTTACTTGATGGTTATTTGGATAAACTTTATCTTTTAATTTTCCAATGATTAGCGGTTCTTCAAAATAGCAAACATTACAGCTAGTTATATTTTTTATATCAAGGACATTTAGGATGTTTAGAAGCCTGTTTCTTAATTGGTCAGGAGTTACAATCATATCGACTTTTGAATAAGTACGCATTTCACTTGTTCCCTGATATTTTGTTTTAAGGTATTTTTCTACCAATTCTTGAGTTTTCTTCTTAGTGACCCGTAATAACCTTTTAAAGATACCTGGTCCGGTAAAGCCAAGCTTTGATCCTTCTAGGGCAATTGTTATATGACCTTGGGCTAGACTTACTGAGGTTCCGCCATATATGTTACCAGCAATAACGCTTATGTAGGGTATAGTTAAAGATTTTCTTATTCCAGATATATAAGGCATAGCTCTAAGTGCATTCATATCAATATTCATATTCATGCCAGCAGAATTAATCCAGATTCCTATGATGGGGATATTTTCCCTTTCTGCCATCTTAAAGGCATAGACTAATTTCCCGGCTTCTACGGGGCCGATGGCTCCGTTGAAAAATTCTGGATTTAATATTGTAAGTATAATCGGATGATTACCAATTTTAGTCTTTAATACAAAGAGGCCATCTCTAAACCATGTTAATCTTTTACTAGCTCTAATCTTTTGTTTATATCGGGGATGGTTTGATTTTATTGTATCTTTATTTCTACGAATGATTTCTCCCGCGAGTTTGTTATTGAAGAGTACATCCTCTTTTGAAATTTCTCTTCCAGTAAGATCTAAGAACCATTGGATTAGGGGAGGACGGTAGTTACAGCTTGGGCAAATTCTTAGATGGTCTCCTGGAGTATATTCTTTACCGCAATCAAGACATTTTTGTTCTCTTCTTTTTGCTTTTTGTAAGTAATAAGACAAATGATTCATATAGTAATCGAGTGTTATTCTAATCTTTCCTTTTTCCATTCTTTAGTCACCTCTTTTTTAAGAATGTCAAAGACCGTTGATAATTTAATATATCACGCGCTCGGTTAGTGTCAAATTTATTAAAACTCTTATTTTAAGAAAGCCATCGCTAAACCAACAACAATTGCTAAAATAAGAGCTGAAATAAAAATTATAAGGTTTGTTTGGACTTGAAACTTAAGCTTTAGTTCCTGCTTAACTTTTTCTTTTTGAAATTTATCCAGCACTTTTTTGTTCTCCGATATTCATTTTATTTTTTAATCAACACTTTTTATTTAAAAGTGTTGGATTTATCTTTTAGCATACTTTTTAAGTTTTAATAATTTGTTTAATTCTTCTCTGGCTACCTGCCGGTCGTCCCAGGGAATTTTTTGTCCTTCTTTAAGCATAACTTTTTCATGCCCTTTAGCCAAAAGCAAAACTATGTCTCCCGGTCTGGCACAGCTTAAAGCACGTTTTATTGCTTCTCTGCGATCAACAATTTTAAAATAATCAAAGTTTAGCCTTTTTTTAGATTTTTTTAAGCCTTCCTCTATTTCGTTCATTATTTCTATGGGGTCCTCCCAACCCGGATCTTCTAAAGTTAAAAAAACATAACTTGAAAATTTAGCGGCAATTTCTCCTAAAAGCGGCCTTTTGGTTCTATCTCGTTCGCCGGTTGCCCCAAAAACCGAAATAATTCTTTTTTTAGTCATTTTTCTTAAATTTTCAAAAATTTTTAAAAATGCATCGGGAGTATGGGCGTAATCTACAATTACAGTAAAGTCTTGGCCTTCTTGAATCTTTTCCATTCTACCGGGAACACCTTCAAATTTTTCCAAAGCCTTTTTAATTTTTTCTAAGGGAATTTTTTCCGAGATTCCAAAAGCAATAGCCGCTAAAGCATTGTAAACATTAAATTCACCCACTAGTTTAAGGTTAAGATTAATATTTCCTTTAGGGGTTATAGCTTTAAAACTTGTACCTGTTGGCTTAAGTTTAATATTTTCCGCTCTTATTCCCGCCTCTTTAGATAGCCCATAATAAAAATTTTTGTCCGCTTTGAATTGGCTAAAAAATAAAAAAGAGCGGGAATCGGAATTAATAATTGAGGTTTTGGGAATACTCTTTTTTCTTCTGGCGGCAATCATATCGGAAAAAAGCTGGCCCTTTTTATTTCGATAGTCTTCCATATCTTTGTGGTAGTCTAAATGGTCGTGAGTGAGATTAGTTAAAATGCAGGTGTCAAAATTTATTGCCCAAACCCGATGCTGAACAATAGCATGAGATGAAACTTCTATTACAACGTATTCGCAGTCGGCTTTTAACATTCGGCGTAAAAACCTTCTAAGCTGCAAGCGGCCCAAGGTTGTAATTTTAGAGGTGTTAAGCCATTCTCTGTTTCTTATTCTAAAATTTACCGTTGAAATCATTCCGGTTTTTTTGCCGGCTTCTACCAAAACAGCTTTTATTAAATTAACGGTTGTTGTTTTGCCATTTGTTCCGGTAACGCCAATAACTTTCATTTTATTAGTTGGCAAGCCGTAAGCCAAAACCGAAGCAATGGCCAAAAGTTTATGATACCAAAGAATAAATTTTCTAGAGAT
>JBBIQZ010000004.1:0-34454 GCA_037442065.1 bacterium
GCGTTTATAGTTGGTCTTTTCATGACCGCTACTTTTTTATTTGGCTACTTTTTAGGTAATGGCGAGATTAGGCAAATTGGGCCTATTAAGCTAAAACCAGCGGTTATAAATAAAGAAGAGGGAAAGCCCCAAAACGTTGATTTTAAAGAATTTTGGGATGCCTGGAATCTTTTAGAACAAAAATATGTAGGAGATTTGGACTATCAAAAAATGGTTTACGGAGCCATTAAGGGAATGGTGGAAAGCACTGGCGATCCATACACTGTTTTTCTAGATCCAGAAGAAGCCAAATCATTTAAGGAAGATATTGATGGTTCTTTTTCGGGGGTTGGGATAGAAATAGGCATAAGAAATAAGCAGTTAGTAGTTATTTCGCCAGTGCCAGGCACTCCGGCCGAAAAAGCCGGCCTTAAAGCCAATGACAAGGTTTTAAAGATTAATGACAAAGAAACAACAGGGATGAGCATTGATGAGGCAGTTAAAAATATAAGAGGGCCCGAAGGTACAGAAGTTACTCTTACGATTCAAAGAGGCAACGAAGAACTCAAAGATTATAAATTAAAGAGAGCAATTATAACCGTAGAAAGCGTTAAGCTGGATTATAAAGATACATCAAAAGGGAAAATGGCGGTTATTAAAATTTCTAAGTTCGATTCTCAAACTTCCGATAAATTTAATAAAGCGGCAGAAGATATATTGCTAAACCATCCTTCGGGCATTGTTTTGGATTTACGGGGCAACCCCGGCGGGTTTTTAGACGGCGCAATAGATGTTGCTTCCGAGTTTTTTGATGGCGGGTTAATTGTTATTGAAGAGTCAAAGGGCGGAGCTAAAAAAGAAATTAATGCTTCCAAGAAAGGAAAATTGACTTCCCAACCCTTAGTTGTTTTAATAGATGGAGGATCAGCCTCGGCTGCGGAAATTGTTGCCGGAGCCATTAAAGACAGAGGAAGAGGAACGATTATCGGC
Source organism: bacterium (assembly GCA_037442065.1). GTDB lineage: Bacteria > Patescibacteriota > CPR2_A > CG2-30-33-46 > CG2-30-33-46 > JBBIQZ01. Next base: position 970 of record JBBIQZ010000004.1, read on the forward strand.
GAGAAAAGTTTTGGTAAAGGGACAGTCCAAGAAGTCTTAAATTTGAATAATACTATTTTAAAGATAACGATTTCTAAGTGGTTAACACCTAAGGGCAAATCAATAAATAATGATGGCATTGAGCCGGATAACAAAGTGGATCTAACCCAAACAGACATTGATAACAATAAAGATCCGCAAATGGACGAAGCCTTGAGAAATTTTTAGTTAATAAATTATGGAAGTTATTTTACAAAAAGACATTAAAGATATAGGTAGCTATGGCGAAATAAAAAACGTTAAGGATGGATTCGCTAGAAATTTTTTAATCCCCCAAGGTTTGGCAATTTTAGCAACAGCCGAAGCAAAAGAAAAAACTGAGAAAGAGAAAGAGAAATATCAAGAAGAAAAGGAAATAGATCTTAAAAAAACCGAAGCACTTAAAAAAGAATTAGAAAAATTAACTTTGGAATTTTCAGCAAAAGTAAAAAACGGTAAAATGTTTGGGGCAATAACCAATAAGGATATAGCGTTAGAAATTAAAAAACAAGGTTTTGAAATTGATAAGAAAGATATAGAATTAAGTCCTGTTCATAAAGTTGGGGATTTTGAAGCACAAATAAAGCTAAAGGAAGGCATAAAGGCACAAATAAAAATTAAGGTGAAAGGCGAAGAATTCCGCACTTAAAAAATTAGGTACGGGACTTTGGCCTCGATAAGGAGATAGATATTCCTGCCTGCCAGCAGGCAGGTTGAGGCCTTCGGAAAGATGGCAAATAAAACTAAATTTATTTTTGTAACCGGCGGAGTTTTGTCGGGAGTAGGAAAAGGGATTACAGCCGCTTCGGTTGGCTCTGTTTTGGCGGCTAAGGGATTTAAAGTAAATATCCAAAAATGCGATCCTTATTTAAATATGGACGCCGGTACTTTAAACCCCGGCGAGCACGGAGAAGTTTTTGTTACTGATGACGGCGCCGAAACAGACTTAGATATTGGTCATTATGAAAGGTTTTTGGATAAAAACCTCACCGGAAGGTCTAGTTTGATGGCCGGTTATATTTTAAATAAAGTTTTGAATGCCGAGCGGGAAGGAAAATATTTAGGTAAAACCGTTCAAATTATTCCGCATGTTATAACAGAAATTCAAAAGCATATTATTGATACCGGCAAAGATTTTGATATTCACATTGTAGAAATTGGCGGAACAGTGGGTGATTACGAGGGTTTGCATTTTATGGAAGCTATTCGTCAAATGAAAAGAATCGCCGGGCCGAAGAATGTCTTGTATATCCACGTTGTATTTTTGCCTTTTATGGAAACCACCGAAGAAGTTAAAACCAAACCGGCCCAAAATAGCGTTTCTGATTTAAAAAGATTAGGAATAACTCCCGATATTATAATGGCTCGAGCAGATCGACCAGTAACCGAACCTTTGATTGAGAAAATATCTTTGTATTGCGATGTAGAGCCGGAAGCCATCATTCCTTTAACGACCGTTCCTTCTATTTATGAAGTGCCTTTAATCATTGAAAAACATAAAGGCTCGCAATTAATTTTAGAAAAATTTGGTCTTAAAGGTAGAAAAACTGATCTTAAAGATTGGGTTTTATTGAACAAAAAAATTGTTCAAAAAAAACCAAAAGTAAAAATTGGTTTGGTCGCAAAATATTTAACCAACAAAGATACTTATATGTCGGTGATAGAATCTTTAAAATCGGCTTGTTGGGCTAACAATGTTGATCCGGAAATTGTTTGGATAAATTCCGAGGATTTAGAAAAAGGAGATCTAAGTCTTTTAGGAGAAGTTTCTGGAATTTTAATTCCAGGCGGTTTTGGTAAAAGGGGTGTTGAAGGTAAAATATTAGCTTCCAAATATGCCAGAGAGAACAATGTTCCTTATCTTGGACTTTGTTTGGGGATGCAGGTTGCAACTATAGATTTCAGCCGCAACGTTTGCGGATTAAGGGGAGCTAATTCTACCGAGTTTAATTCTAAAGCTTTATGCCCGGTAATTTACACTATGCCTGGCCAGCGGGGCATAAAGAAAAAAGGCGGCACTATGCGTTTAGGTGCTTACCCTTGTGTTATCAAAAAAGAGAGCAAATCTTTTAATCTTTATAATAAATTCTGGCGAGGTAAAGAAACAAAGGGAAGCGATTTATTAATAAATGAAAGACATCGGCACAGGTTTGAATTTAATATGAAATATTCTAAGGATTTAGAAAAAAGAGGTTTTTTAATAGCGGGTACCTCGCCAGATAAAAAACTTGTAGAAATTGTTGAGGTTCCCGAACATCCATTTTTTGTGGGTGTGCAGTTTCATCCAGAATTTAAATCGCGCCCCGGTAGTCCTCATCCATTATTTTTAGGATTTATTAAGGCTATTGTAAAGCAAAATAAAAATAGGTAAAGGGTTGAGAAATTACCGCCTGTAAAAATTACCGCTTAAATTTTAAGAATCCCGTATAAAAAAAATCGCCCTTTAAGGCGATTTTTAATTACTTTTTAGGGATAACGTTTACAGTCGTTTTTTCTTTTAGTTGGCCGGTAAATCCATTTTCTCTTTTTCTTTTAAACTGAACAGTGCCAGAAGTTGTAGCGAAGATTGTATCATCTGCTCCCAGCATAGTATTTTCGCCTAAAGAAAATCTAGTTCCTCTTTGACGTACAATAATCCCGCCATTTTTGACTAATTGTCCGCCAAAAACTTTTATTCCTAATCTTTTTGATTTTGAATCGCGGCCTAAACCCGTTGATCCGCCTGCTTTTTTATGCGCCATAATTAATTCTCCTTGATTGAAATTACTTAGAGAGTATAACAAATTTTATATCTCTGGGTCAATAGTAAAAAGGGAGAGATATAAATCAAAAATCAAGTATCAAAAATCAAAATGATAGTTAAAAATTTAAAAGTTCATAAATCTAGCGTTTTTACGAATCTTTGGCGTATTCGCGTATTTAAATAGTATTAAAAAAGAGAAGCTTATAAAGCTTCAAGAATGTAAATACAGATCTAATTCTTCAATGGGTAAATTGGTTGCTGTAAAAAATCCATTTCTTCGCCAAGTTTCAATATCTTTATCTGCATCTTTGGGGTCTGGCACGTGAACTACATTGTGCAGAGTTGTTTGGGAAAGAATAGCTTTAAGGTAAGAGTTAATAATAAGCGGATTGTCATATTTTCCTGAAAATTCCCACCTTATAGTCCCAGGAGCAGCGCTTATTGGTTCAGTATTTCCTGCTAATTCTTTAAGTTTTGTTTTAGCATTTATTCCTTCAATGAAGATTACCGCAATTCCGCCAGATCTCATATAATCTTTATGTCTTTTAATAACCAATTTTCCTACTTCTAACGGATTTTTGCTAAGAAGATAGGGAAGAGGATTTAGATTATTATTTTCACATATCCTTAGATTATTTTCTCCAATTTTAATTAAATCCTCATCAGAAAAATTATATTGCTTGTCAATCGTCTCTTCTGATGCCCAAGGTGATAAACAGATGCTCTTAACTTTTAAGCCCGAGCTATTGATTGTTGATGCTATTTTGTCTGTGTACTGAAAAAACCCCGGTTTTACAACCGCTAATGTTTTTCCTGTGCTCATTCGTATCAACCCTTTCTGAATAATTCAATTATAAAAGAACGGGTTTCCGTCCTTGCATTTTGATTATTAAGCAGAAAAGCGTTTAAGTCAAGCGTATTATCTAAATTGCTAAATTGCTTCATTGTTAAATTGTTAGTTCTCTTTAACAATTTAGCAATTAGCAAAGCCACGTTTGACGTGGCGAAGCGATAGCAATTTAACAATTATAGTTTTAAGGTCAGAATCTTTTTGATTTTCTTGCGGTCATCACTTGATATCTTTTTTGGATAGATCCCTTAGTGCTGGGCCGTGGATTACTTTACCATCTTTGGAAAACCTAGAACCATGGCAGGGGCAGTCCCAAGTTTTTTCTGCATTATTCCAATTTGCCCTGCAGCCTAAATGAGTGCAGGAAAGAGACAAATCAGATGGTTTCGGGGGTTTTGAAATATATTTATTTGCATATTGGCCGGCGATATTTATGCCTTCGGTAAAAAATCTTTTGACTTGCTTTAAAGGACGACTTGGGTCAAAAAAAGGAGCCCATTCGTTTGGATAATCAAGGATTAGATCTTTTAGAATAGTTGCTGCCAAAGTTCCGTTGGTCATTCCCCAGCCACCAAATCCGGTAGCTAAATAGATGTTTTTGGATCCGGGTGATCTTCCAATATAAGGAACGCCATCCGGAGTGTCGTTGTCTTGCGTGGACCAGTGGTAGTCAATTGACTCAACATTAAATCTTTCGTGGGCATAGTTTTCTAAATTTTTATAAAGGCTTATAGTATCTGTTACTTGACCGGCCTTGTGTCCCTCTCCGCCTATAGAAAGCATTGGCCCCTTTTCGGTTTTTATATATCTAATTGATCTTATGTCTTTATCTCTTGAATAATACATTCCCTTAGGAGGTTCACTTTTTATTTTAACGCCTAAAACATAAGAGCGGCGAGGGTAAAGTTTGGTATAAAATCTCCCTTTATCATAAAAAGGGAAGTGGGTAGCGATAATTGCATGTTTAGCTTTAATTTCGCCTCTATTAGTAACTATTGTTAATATTTTATCGTCTTCTTTGATAGCAAGTGCGCGAGTATTTTCAAATATGAAATTTTTATCGCCTTCTATGATTTTTGATAGACCCAAGAGATATTTTCTGGGATGAAATTGGGCTTGATCTTCAAAGTAAACAGCGCCTTTAATCTTAAAAGGCAGGTCAGTTTCTTTAGTAAAGCTTGCCGGAAGCCCCAGTTTTTGAGCGGCCTCAATCTCATTTTCAATTTGTTTTAGCTGCTGGTCGTTTTCCGTATAAGTGTATGCCGAAGCTCTTTCAAAATCACAATCAATATTTAAATCTTTTACAAATGATGCAATTTGCTTAATAGCCTTTTGATTTCCTTCAGCATAAAGTCTGGCTTTTTCTTGGCCGAATGTATCAATAAGATGCTTATAGATATATCCATGAAGGGAGGTTATTTTGGCGGTCGTGTGGCCGGTAACATCTTTTATAATTCTGTCAGCTTCTATTATTGCAATTGTCCTCCCTTCGTTTTTTAAAAGGAATGCGGAAGTGAGGCCCGCTATGCCGCCGCCAATTACAGCAACATCCACAGATATATTTTTTCCCAATGGCGAAAAATTAGTTTCTGGAGTTGAGTCTATCCAAAAAGATTCAAACCTTCCCGGTAAAGCATAATTTTTTTCTTGATTTTTCATTGCCCATTTAATTATAAACTCAAAATAAGAAAATTTCATTAGAGGGCTGTGAAATCTGAAATAAGATAGTTTTAACCTTGGTAAAAAGTTGATATCATTTTTATATGAAGATTTTATCAATAAAAGATATAGAGCTAAATTTTGTAGTGAAGGAATTAAAAAAGGGAAAAATATTTATAATGCCAACGGATACTTCCTACGGAATAGTTGGAAAAATTAGTTTTAAAATAATTTCTAATATTTACAAAATTAAAAAAAGGCCAAAGGAAAAGCTTTTGCCGATTTTTGTTGATAAAAATGTTTTAGAAAAGCTGGCGGTTGTTGATGAGAGGGCCAAAATTTTGGTTACAAAATTTTGGCCCGGCTCTTTAACTTTAATCCTAAAAGCAAAGCCCCAACATGCGGGTTTCTTAAAGCCAGTTTTAGGATCCAAAAATACAATTGCCGTTAGAGAGCCAAACTATAAACTAATTTTAAAAATATTAAAAACCTATAAACTGCCGATTACCGCTACTTCGGCAAACATTTCCTGTAATCCGCCAGCTTATAAGCCAAGCGACGTTTTGAATTATTTTTCGAAAAATAAGCCAGCGCCCGATTATTTTGTTAATGCTGGAGCCTTGCTCAAAAATCCGGTATCAACTATTATAGATATATCGGCCGACGACTTAAAAATTTTAAGACAAGGTCCAGTGAAAGAAAAAGACATCACTCCACACTTAACGGATTAAGTGTGGGATTCAGTCTCGGCAAGGAGATAATATTCCGAGGCTTCGGAAAGGTGAAAAATTATTAATATGTTAAAAGAAACTGATCCGCAAATTTACCAGATAATTAAGGATGAAGAAAAGAGACAAGCTGAAGAGATGGAGATGATCGCTTCAGAGAATTATGTTTCGCAAGCTGTATTGGAAGCAATGGGTACTGTTTTAACCAACAAATACAGCGAAGGATATCCGGGAAAGCGTTATTATGGCGGTAACCAAATTATTGATAATGCTGAAAATCTAGCAATAGAAAGAGCAAGGGCATTATTTAATGCCGAACATGTTAATGTTCAGCCTTTATCAGGCTCACCGGCTAACGCGGCGGTTTATTTTGCATTCTTAAAACCTGGCGATAAGGTTATGGGTTTAAAACTAGATCATGGCGGACATTTATCACACGGCCACCCGGTTAATTTTTCCGGAATGTTATATGATTTTGTTCAATACGAAGTTGATTCTGAAACGGGGAGGATAGACATGGATAAGGTTAGAGAAATTGCTTTGAAAGAAAAACCAAAAATGATTGTTGCTGGGTTTAGTGCTTACTCAAGGGAGGTGGAATGGGAAAAGTTTAAAGAAATTGCCGATGAAATTGGCGCATTTACTTTTGCCGATATTGCTCATACTGCTGGGTTAATTGCTGGAGGGCAACTAAATAATCCAACCCCAATCTTTGATGTTATCTCAACCACAACTCATAAAACTCTAAGGGGTCCGCGGGGAGCCATGATAATGTGCAAAGAAGAGTTTGCTGGAAAAATTGATAAAGCAGTGTTTCCGGGAATGCAAGGAGGACCCCACGATCATATAAATGCAGCCAAGGCTGTAGCTTTTGGCGAGGCGTTAAAACCGGAATTTAAAGATTATGCCAAACAAGTTATTGCTAATGCCCAAACTTTAGCTAGAGAACTTACTAATATTGGTTATCGGATAATCTCCGGCGGTACAGATAATCATTTAATAGTAGTTGATATGGCCTCTTATGGGCTAACAGGAAAAGAGGCAGAAAAAGCTTTGGAACAAATTGGGATATCTGTAAGTAGATCCACAATTCCAAATGATCCTAATCCACCCTTGGATCCCTCAGGCGTTAGGTTCGGTACCCCGGCGATTACAACCAGGGGGATGAAAGAGGGAGAAATAAAGAGAATCGCCGGCTGGATAGATGAAGCCATAAAGAACAAAGATAAAGAAAGTAAAATTTTAAAACTCCGAGATGAAGTTCGCCAACTTTGTTTGGGTTTTCCGGTTCCAGGAATAAAAAGAGAAAGGGCTAAAAATGCTTAAAAGAATTTTAATTTCTGTACAATTAATATCTTCTATTCTTCTTATTATTTTTATTCTTCTTCAAGCCAAAGGAACGGGTTTGTCTATGATTTTTGGCGGCGAGGGAAATATCTATAGGACTAGACGAGGACTTGAAAGAGGCCTTTTTATCCTAACAATAATTATGGGGATACTTTTTGCGGTCTCGGCTTTTTTAAATGTTATTATTCATTAGCTAATTTTAAGTGGCTTTTTTAAACAAAATAAAAAAATCTGTCGTTAAATTTTTTTCCAAGAGATACAAAAAATTTCAGAAAATTTTTTCGTATCTTTATCTTAGGGAAAAAATAATTGTTTTTATTCTGGCACTGATAGTTATAGTTGCTTTTTCTTTTTTGATGGTTAGAATATATTTTTACCTAACCCTAGAAGTTCCTATTCAAGGCGGTTCTTACACCGAAGCAATAACCGGGCAGCCTAAGGATATAAATCCTTTATTTTCTTCCTCTAATTTACCGGATAGAGCTTTAACTTATCTTTTATACTCCGGACTTACGAAAGTTGATGAAAACGGAAATGTTGTTTCTGATTTGGCCGAAAGTTGGGAAGTTAAAAATGACGGTAAGCAATATATTTTTAAGCTAAGGAAAAATGTTAAATGGCATGACGGCGAACAACTAATGTCTAACGATATTTTATATACGATTTCTGTTATTCAAGATCCTGACTACCTTGGTCCTCTAAAGGATGAATGGAAAGATATAGATGTTGAGATTCCTGACGAGTTTACTGTAATTTTTAATCTTCCTAAGCCACAGCAATCATTTATTTATAGTGCTGCTACATTAGGTATTTTACCGGAACATGTCTGGGCCGGCACAGAGGTGTCTAATTTATCTTACGTTGATAAAAATTTAAAGCCAATCGGCACTGGCAAATTTCGTTTTAAGGAAATCAAAACCTCGGAAGATAATTTTATCCAAAGTATTGTTTTAGAAAGGAACGATGACTTTTATGCTAAAAAACCTCTTTTAGATTCGGTCGTTTTAAATTTTTATAAAAGCGATGAAGAAAGTTTTGATGCCTTGGTTAAAAAGGAAGTTTTAGGGCTAGGTGGTATAAATTCTCAAATATTTAAAGAAGCCTCTAAGCTAAAAAGGTTAAGAATTTTGCCAACCACTCTCCCGGCATACAAAGCAGTTTTCATAAACAGTACAAGTAATCCTTTGTTGGCTGTTCCGGAATTTAAAGCCGCTTTAGATTTAGTAATTGATCGGGAAAAATTAACTAACGAAAAACTTAAAGGCATAGCTTTTCCTAATGATGGTATATTTCCAGAGGATAAATTCCAGAATAATTTTAACCTTTCTAAGGCTAAAGAATTACTTTCAGGGGTTGGTCTTAAAGAAATAGGGAAGGATGGATTTTTAAAGAAGGATGGCAAAACAATAGAACTAAAGCTTAATATTGGAGACGATCAAGAATCGGAAGAAGTTTCCGAGTTTCTTAAAGAAAGCTGGAAGCAAATTGGAATAAATTTAAAAATTACAAAAAACAATTTAGCCGATTTGGAAAGAGATGTGATTCGGCCAAGAAACTACGAACTTTTATTTTTCGGGCAAAATTTAGGATTTTCTTTGGACCCTTTTCCTTTCTGGCATTCTTCTCAAAGAAAAGACCTCGGATTAAATCTAACTAGTTACTCTTCAAAAAAAGTTGATGTTTTGTTGGAGAATGCCGAAAATACAGACGACGAAAGCAAAAAGAAAGAAATTCTAGCAAAAACGGAGGAAGCTTTAAAACAAGATAAGCCAGCCATTTTCTTGTACTCATCTGTTTATAACTTTATTACTGATAAGAATCTAAAAGGCTTAACAAAGCATTTTTTAATTTATCCCGAACATAGATTTATAAATATAGAAGATTGGTATATTAAGACAAAAAGGATTCTTAATTTTAGTATTTAAGGTATAATTTATGCCGCGGTGGTGGAATTGGTAGACACGCCACGTTCAGGGCGTGGTCCTATTTGTAGGATGGGAGTTCAAATCTCCCCCGCGGCACCATGTTAAACACAGTTAGCTGCGCTTGACGCGGACCATCGGTAAAATTTCAAAATGAATCCAGAAATTCAAAATTTTATAGCTGCTTTAACGCCCTACATTCACTCTTATAGTTATCTCGTAGTCTTTTTTAGCATGATGTTGGAAAATATGGGAATTCCTATTCCAGCTGAAACAGCCCTAATAGCTTTTTCTTTTATTGCTGGCCAAGGGATTTTAAATATATGGTTGGTTATTCCGATCGCAATTATAGGTGATGTTGCCGGAGATAATGTGGGATTTTTAATAGGCAGGGTTGGCGGCAGAAAACTTATAAAAAAGTATGGTCGTTTTTTAAGAATGGATAAAAAGAAAGTTGATGCTGTAGAAATGCTTTTTAAAAAACGGGGCGGTAGTACAGTTTTTTCTTCCCAATTTTTTGCCGCTACCCGTATTAGTATTGCTTTAGTGGCTGGTTTTTCTCAATTTCCTTTTTATAAATTTTTAACTTATGATTTTTTGGCTGCCATTCTTTTTGTTTTATTAATTTCTGGCTCCACTTTTTATTTTGGAAAAAATTTAGACCAAGTTTTAAGATTCTTACATTTTTTTAGATTTATAGGTTTAATTGTTTTGGTATCGATTATTCTGTTTTACATTTACCGTTCTTACAGGAAGATCCGCCAAAATAGTTAATTTAAATTCCTAAAACCGCATTTAAAAAAATAGCTTAAGCGGTTTTTTATTTAAAAATCAAGGATTTTGTAATAAAATAGATTGTATGGAAAGAGTTTATTCAACTGATATAAAAAATCACATCGGAAAAGAAATAAAGCTCTCGGGCTGGATTTTTAGAATAAGAAAAATTGGGGGTTTGGCTTTTGTTATTTTGCGAGATGGAAAGGGTTTAGTCCAAACAGTTTTTGAAGGGAAGGATGTCTTAAATGCCCTTGAAGGCTTAAAAGAAGAGTCGGTTGTTTCGGTCATAGGAAAAGTTAAAAAAGAAGAAAGGGCGCCCGAAGGAGCTGAACTTCAAGTTTCTAAAGTAGAAGTAATTTCTCGCGTTTCTTTGGATCTGCCGATTGTTATAAATAAAAAAGAATTGAAGGTAAATTTAGACACACTTTTAGATAATCGAACATTGTCTTTAAGAAATCCCCAAAAAAGAGCTATCTTTAAAGTTCAAGGAGAAATTTTAAAGGCTTTTCGCTGTTTCTTTGAAGAAAATGGATTTACCGAAATAAATACTCCCAAAATTGTTTCTGCCGGTGCCGAAACTGGCGGGGCCGAAATGTTTTCTTTTAAATATTTCAAAAAAGGTTTAGCTTATCTTGCCCAAAGCCCCCAGCTTTATAAGCAAATAATGGTTGGCATTTTTGAGAAAGTTTTTGAAACTGCTTATGTTTATCGAGCCGAACCACACGCAACGACAAGACATTTAAATGAATATATGAGTTTGGATATTGAAATTGGATTTATTGAAAGCCTTAAGGATTTAATTGATCTTCATCAAGATCTAAATAAATATTTAATTGAATGGCTAGAGAAAAATTCCAAAGAAGACTTTGAGTTTTTAGGCGCAAAAATTCCTAAATTTAAAAAAGCGCCGGTTTTAAAACTAAAAGAAGCCCAAGAAATTTTAGAAAAAGAATATAAATTAAAATGTCTTGGAGCGCCAGACTTAGATCCAAAACAAGAAAAAGCAATTTGTGATTACACTACTAAAAAATTTGGCTCAGAATTTGTTTTTATTACCCATTATCCTTGGAAAAAACGGCCGTTTTATACAAAAAGGGATCCCAAAAATCCCAGCGAAACCTTAAGCTTCGACCTTTTATTTAGAGGGTTAGAAATTACTACTGGCGGACAACGGGAAGAAAATTATGAAAAAGTTGTAGAGCAAATGAAGGGGAAAGGTATTGATCATAAAGGTTTTGATGAATACCTACAAGTTTTTAAGTATGGCATGCCTCCGCACGGCGGTTTCTGTCATGGCTTGGAGCGCTGGACGATGAAATTTTTAGAATTAGACAATGTTAAAGAAGCAAGTCTTTTTCCAAGGGACATTAATCGTCTAAAACCATAAAACTATGCTAAAGCAAAAATTAAGACATAGAACCATACCAGTATCACATCATGGTTTTTGAAGTTAAAATAGAAAATTTTGAAGGGCCCTTGGATCTGCTCTTAAAACTTACCGAGGAGCAGAAGTTAGATATTACCCAAATTTCTTTAGCAAAGGTAACTGATAATTTTTTAAAACATATTGAAATTTTAGAAAATAGCCTAGTAAATCTTTCTGAATTTTTAGATATAGCTTCCAAACTAATTGTTATAAAATCAAAAGTTCTTTTACCCCAATTAGAATTAACTAAAGAAGAGCAAGAAGAAATAGACAATTTGGAGGCAAGGCTTAAGGAATATCAATTATTTAAAGAAGCGGCAAAAGAATTAAAAGTTTTAGCCGAAAGAGAAGAGAGGGGATTTGGCCGCAAAACAAAAGTTCGGCCGGAAATTTCTATCTTTGATCCGCCAGCAAATGTTAACTATAAATTTCTTTTTGAATTATTTAAAAAAGTTATAGACGAAATGCCCGAAGAAAAGAAATATCCCGAGGCAAAAATTAAAAAAGCCGTTTCTATTGGAGAAAAAATTTCAGAAATTAAATTAGCTCTTCAAAAATATAAAACATTAGACTTTGGTTATCTTTTAAAGAAAGCCAAAGCAAGAATAGAAATAATTGTAAGCTTTTTAGCAATTTTAGAGCTTCTTAAAGCCAAATTTTTAGAGGTTGAACAAAGCGCTAATTTTTCTGAGATAATATTAAAAATAATTTAATTTAAAAATGAATGAAGATTTAAAAAATATTATAGAATCCATTCTTTTTGTGGCCGAAAAGCCCGTGAGTATCAAAGAACTTTCCAAATTAACGAATTCTTTAACTATAAATGTTCAAAAGGCGCTCTTAGAATTAACCGACGATTATAAAGAGAGAGGCTTAAGGGTTATTAGGAAAGGCGATTTTTTTCAGATTATAACTGCTCCAGAAGCCGCAAAATATATAGGAAGATTTTTAAACCAGGAATTAAAAGCTCAATTGGGCGATGCCGCTTTGGAAACTTTGGCTATCATAACTTACAAACAACCGATAACCAGAATGGCTATTGAGAAGATCAGGGGCGTGAGTTCGGATACTATTTTAAGAACTTTGCAGATTAAAGGACTAATTTCTGAAGTAGAGCGACTGGATGCCCCGGGTAAGCCGATTCTTTACGGAACAACTTTTGAATTCTTGCAATATCTAGGAGTAGAGAGTTTAGACGAATTGCCAAAACTTGAAAAGGAAAAAGAAGATAAAATAAAACAAGCATTTAAATTTTGAATCGCGGATAGCTCGTTAATTAAAAACAGATTTTTCACAAAAATATGTTTCAAAGGATACTTTTAATAATTATTATAATTTTTGAGCAAGTTGGAGTTAAAGCTCCTTTTTCTGTAGACAAGAACTTTACTAATAATCCGTTCCTTGCCAGGGATTTTGCCAGGGATCAGATCCCTGGCAGTCAAGAGTCGTTTTTGAAGGAAATAGGCCCCTTGCCTTCAAAAATCTCTGATTCGGCAATAGACCTTAAAGCGCGTTCATTTATTGCAATTGATAAAAAAACTGGCAGGATTTTAGCCTCTAAAGAGCCAACAATTAGAATTCCGATGGCTTCCTTAACAAAAATTATGACTGCTGTTTTAGTTTTAGAGAATACTAAACCAGACGATTATGTTACCATTTCTAAAAATGCTGTTTTAGCTTACGGTGAAGAAGCGCATCTAAGGCCGGGCGAAAATATTACAGTAGAAAATTTACTTTATGCTCTTCTTCTAAGTTCTTCAAACGACAGTGCTGTTGCTTTTGCTGAGCATGTTTCAGGTAGTGAAAGCGAATTTGCTAGACTCATGAACGAAAAGGCCAGCAAACTTCATCTTACCAATACAAAATTTGTAACTGCTTCGGGCCTTGATGATCCAAATCACTACTCCTCGGCTTTAGATTTAGCAATGCTTACAAGGTATGCTTTAAGAAATAAAAAGTTTAGAGAAATTGTAAGTACCAAAATAAAAACCATTACTTCAAAAGAGGGAATAACTCATAATCTAAAAAACACTGATATTTTACTTAAAGATGGGGACATTGATGTTTTGGGAGGTAAAACCGGTTATACTGAAGAAGCGGGCGAGTGTTTGATAATTGATGCCGAAAAAGGAGGCAATGAAATTATCACCGTTGTTCTTGGAAGCCAGGACAGATTTGGCGAGACTAAAAAATTATTAAAATGGAGTTTTGAGGCATATAAATGGTAGAAAAAAAAGAAATCAAAGCAGTTATTTTTGACCTAAATAATGTGGTTATAATTGATGCTCCTTGGCATGCGATTACCAATGCTGCTTTAAGAAAAGGAGAAGATAGAGAAAATTTTCATTATCGTATTCATACCAAAAATATAAGAAACGATATTTGGTGGAAGCTCACGACCGGACGGATTTCAGAAAAGGAATTTTGGAGAGAGCTTGATAGGAACATCAGAAACTTAAAAGTCTTAACGAAAATGAAACAGGAGCTTTATTCCTTTTTAATCCCCAAGAAGAAAACTATAGAGATTATCAAAAGCTTAAAGAGAAGATATAAAACTGGCCTTTTAACCAATTTTTCAAAGGAATGGATGAACATTTTTAAAGAAAAACAAGAAAATAAGGGAATAATAAATCTCTTTGACGAAGTTGTAAATTCGGCAGATGTCGGTATTAAAAAACCAGATAAAAGAATTTATGAAATAATGCTTAGAAGGTTGGATTTAAAGTCAGGAGAGGCTTTATTCGTAGATGATCGAGAAAAAAATATGGCCACCGCCAGGGAAGCAGGGATGATCCCGGTTTTGTATAAATCAGCGGTCCAACTTGAGAGAGATTTAGAAATTTTTGGGATAGATCTATGAGCAAGATAGTGGCTATTGTCGGAAGAACCAATGTGGGTAAATCCACTCTTTTTAATAGGATTATTAAAAAAAGATTTGCCGTTACTTCGTTTAATCCTCAAACTACCCGCGACCGTCTTTACGCCGAAACTGTTTGGCGGGGAGAAGAATTTTCGTTGGTAGATACAGCTGGTTTAAATATTGAGATTCCCAAAGAAACTCCTAAAAACGTTAAAAAGATATTGGCAAGCATTACTTTTCAGGTTCATGAGGCCATTAAAGAAGCCGATGTTTTAATGTTTGTTCTAGATGTAGGGGCCGGTATAACCTTTGAAGATAAAGAGATTGCCAATATATTAAGAAAATCTCAAAAACCTATTTTTCTAGTAGCCAACAAAGTGGACAATTCAAAAAGAGAAAGAAAAATAGAGGAATTTTTAAGCTTAGGAATGGGAGAGGCGATACCGGTTTCGGCAATTTCAGGAAGAAGAACCGGTGATTTATTAGACAAGCTTTTAGAAGTTTTAAAGAAGGTAAAACCCCAAAAAGAAAGAAGAAGAGCTGATATTAATATTTCCATTATTGGCCGGCCGAATGTTGGTAAATCAACTCTTTTAAATAAATTTGCCGGAGAGGAAAGAGTCTTAGTCTCGGAAATACCCGGCACTACCATAGATACAGTTGATATTTTTCTAAGATATCAAGAGAAAATGTTAAAACTTGTTGATACCGCCGGCATCAGAAGAAGAGGGAAAATAAAATTTGGAATTGAAAAATTTAGTGTTTTAAGGGCTATTAAAACAATAGGTCGCTCTGACGTTGTTCTTTTATTAATAGATTCTTTAGAAGGCATAACAAATCAAGATTTGCATATCGCTCAATTTGTTTTAGAGGCCGGAAAAGGTCTAATTTTGGTTTTAAATAAATGGGATTTGGTTGAAGGAAGGAAATCCCAGGAAGAGTTTCTAGGTTATTTAAGGGGAAAAATTCGTTTTCTTCCTTGGGTGCCGGTAGTTTTTATTTCGGCTTTAACCGGCAAGAATATTAAAAAGACTTTAGACTTAAGTTTGGAAATTTTTGACAAAAGAAGACAAAAGATTTCTACTAGGGCTCTCAATAACTTAATTTCTGAAGCTTTAATCGAAAATCCTTTAAAGCCAAAAGGGAGACTTAGGCCTAAAGTATATTTTTCGACTCAATCTAAAACTGCCCCGCCAACTTTTTCTTTGAAGGTTAATGATTCGACGCTGTTTCACTTTTCTTATTTACGTTATTTGGAGAGAAAATTGCGAGAGAATTTTGATTTTACCGGCACCCCGATTAAAATAGAGCTAAGGAGTAACCGATGAAAGTTATTGTTGGGTTAGGAAATCCCGGGAAAAACTACGAAAAAACACGGCACAATGTTGGTTTTTTAGTTCTCGATGAATTAAAAAAAACCTTAGAATTACCAGATTTTAAAGAAGAAAAAAAATTTAAGTCCGCAATTTCGCTGAACAAAAAAGTTGTTCTTTTAAAACCGCTTACCTTTATGAATAATTCCGGTGAAGCAGTTTTGTCATTTTTGAATTATTACAAATTAAAACCCGAAGATTTAATTGTGGTTCATGATGATATAGATTTAAAACTTGGTTCCGCCAAAATTAATTTTGGCCAGGGAGCGGCCGGTCATAAAGGAGTTCTTTCAATTATTTCTTGTTTAGGAACGAATAATTTTTGGCGGGCAAGAGTTGGCATTTTAACAAGTCCTGAAAAAGAAGAAACCGAAAAATTTGTTTTAGCAAATTTTTCAAAGGAAGAAATTGCAATAATAAAAGAAGTTATCAAAAACATAGTTTGTAAAATAGAAAATTCTTTGGATAAAGGTTACCTAAAAACGACATTAACTATAGAAGATTCGAACTTAACAAACAAGAAAGATGAAAGTTAAGGAAGAGAATAAAAAATTTCTTGTTTCTTTATCAAAAAGCCCCAAATTAAGGGGGAGTCTTAAGAATATATTCTTTGCTTTTGATGATTTAGATTATTTTTGGAATAAAGCCACTCTATCTGATTTTAAAAAGGCTGGAATGAAAGAAAGCGATTTTGAGGAATTTTTAAATTTAAGAAAAGTTGTTTCTCCAGAAAGAGAAGAAGAATCTTTAGAACAAAAAGATATTAAAGTAATTTTATTAGGCGAGGAAGGCTATCCTTATTTACTTTCAGAAATTTCTTCTCCGCCGGTAATATTGTTTGTGAGAGGCAACTTAGATGCGGAAAATAATTTAGCTATTGTCGGTACAAGAAAAACCACAAATTACGGGACAGGTATAGCTTTAAATTTGGCCGAAAAATTAGCCCAAGCAGGTTTTAAAATTGTAAGTGGTTTAGCGATTGGCATAGACACATTGGCTCATAGAGGCGCATTAAATATGGGCCAAAAGACCATTGCCGTTTTGGGCTCAGGGGTAGATGGTGCCTCTATTTATC
Organism: bacterium; assembly: GCA_037442065.1. Classification (GTDB taxonomy): domain Bacteria; phylum Patescibacteriota; class CPR2_A; order CG2-30-33-46; family CG2-30-33-46; genus JBBIQZ01. The sequence continues at coordinate 17,748 of JBBIQZ010000004.1, forward strand.
CTTCCACAAACTGCTCATTGGCCTTACAAATTTTAGAATCGGGCGGAGCCTTAATCTCCGAGTACCCGCCGGGCTATCCAATTTTTAAAACTAACTTTCCCGAAAGAAACAGAATAATTTCTGGTTTATCAAAAGGGGTTTTGGTGATAGAAGCAAAACTAAGATCAGGCGCCTTGATAACCGCTAATTTTGCCTTAGAGCAAAATCGGGAAGTCTTTGCTGTTCCCGGAGATATAAATCGCAAAGAATCCGAAGGAACTAATAATCTGGTAAAAATGGGAGCTAAAGCGGTAACCTCTCATACGGATATTTTAGAAGAATTTGGTATGGATTTTGTTGAAAAAACCGTAGAAGCTGACAATCTTGAAGAAGAAAAAATTTTAGAAGCTTTAGAAAGCGGACCCTTGCATATTGATCTAATTTCTAAAAAGACCGAATTGACCATTGCTCAAACTTCGGCTACATTATCATTAATGGAAATAAAAGGAAAAGTTTTTAATCTAGGAGCTTTTAATTTTTCGATTAAGAAATGAAGAAATTATTAACTTGCTTTTTTATAATTTTATTTCTTTTAGGACTTTTAATTCTATTTATTTCCTTTAAGATGTTTGTGGTTTCTGGAAATAGTATGGAGCCAACCTTAAATGATGGCGAGAAAATTTTAGTAAATAAATTAGCTTATCTTTTTAGTAAACCCCAAAGGGGAGATTTAGTTTTAGTAAACGCCGAAGGAAAAACTTGGGTTAAAAGAATTGTTGGCTTGCCGGATGAGCAAATAGAAATAAAAGATGGCGGTATTAAGATTAACAATAAAATTCTTTACGAATCTTATATTAAAGAAATTCATACCTATGGCGATCAGCGAACTTTTCTTGCTCCCGGTCAATTTTATGTTTTAGGGGACAACAGGGAACCAAACCAAAGCGTTGATTCGCGGATTTTGGGGCCCGTATCTTTAAAAAACATTTTAGGAAAAGTTGTTGTCCAGATGTCCCCAAATTTTAAATTTTTAAGAAAAGTAAATTATCAGTTTGGATACTGACTATTGATTTTAGAAAGGTTATTCTTTAAGAATGAAAAGTTTAGTAGTTGTTGAATCACCAGCAAAAGCAAAAACAATCGAAAAATTTTTAGGCAAAGATTTCAAAGTCGTTGCCTCTTATGGGCATGTTAGAGATTTACCTAAATCTGAATTGGGGATTGATGTTGATAAAGACTTTAATCCAAAATACATTATTCCTACTAAAGCCAGAAAAAGGCTAAATGCTTTAAAAAAAGAAGTTGCCGATGCTAAAGATTTATATTTAGCAACCGATCTCGATAGAGAAGGCGAGGCAATTGCTTGGCATATCGTTCAAGCCGTCGGCTTGAACGAAGTAAAAAGTAAAAATGAAAAATTAAAAAATGTTCATAGAATTACTTTTTCAGAGATTACAAAAAATGCAATCCAAGAATCTTTAAAAAACCCGCGCGAAATTAATATTAATCTTGTGGATGCCCAGCAGGCCAGACGGATTTTAGACAGACTTGTGGGTTATAATTTAAGCCCGCTTTTATGGAAAAAAATAAGAAGAGGATTGTCTGCCGGACGCGTCCAATCGGTTGCTTTAAGACTGATCATTGAAAGAGAAAGGGAGATTGAAGCTTTTAAACCGCAAGAATACTGGCAAATTGAAGCTTTATTATCTAAAGAAGAAAAAGAAAAAACTTTTACTTCAAAACTTTTTGAAAAAGACGGAAAAAGATTAGAAAAGCTGGAAATTAAATCCGAAAAAGAAGCCTTAAAAATAAAAGAAGATTTAAAAAACGCTCCTTTTGTTGTAAGGAAAGTAGAAAAGAAAACAAAAATAAGGAATCCTTATCCTCCGTTTACAACTTCTACTCTTCAGCAAGAAGCTTCTAGAAAGTTGGGATTTTCTGCAAAAAAAACCATGGTTTTAGCTCAGCAATTATATGAAGGTATTGAATTAGGCAAAGAAGGTTCAGTCGGTTTGATTACTTATATGAGAACAGATTCTTTAAACTTGTCCGAAGATTTCATAAAGCAAGCCCTAGATATTATTGAACAAGAATTTGGTTCAAACTATAAAAAGGCAGAAGGCAGGAGATTTAAAACAAAAGCAAAAACCGCACAAGAAGCTCACGAAGCCATAAGACCGACTTATCCTAAAAGATCCCCCGAAACCATTAAGGGTTTTTTAGCTCTAGATCAGCTAAAACTTTATTCTTTAATTTATAATAGGGCCCTTGCTTCGCAAATGGCTGAAGCGGTTTTTGATACCACTCGTGCCGAAATAGAAGCTTTAAATTACGGCTTTTTAGCGACCGGACAATCTTTAAAATTTGATGGTTTTTTAAAGATTTACAAGGGTTTGGGTGAGGAAACTATTTTACCGGACCTAAAAGAAACCGAGAAAGTTAATCTTGTAAATTTAAATCCTGTTCAGTCTTTTACAGAGCCTAAGGCCAGGTATTCAGAAGCTTCATTGGTTAAGACTTTGGAAGAAAATGGTATTGGCCGGCCATCTACTTACGCGCCCATAATGAGCACTATTCAAGACAGGGGTTATGTAAAAAAAGAAAAAGGATTTTTTATTCCTCAAGAAATTGGCTACATTGTTAACGATTTACTGGTTAGCCATTTTTCGGATATTGTTGATGTAAAATTTACCGCTCATGTTGAGGAAGAATTAGATGACATCGCTTCCGGAAGAACAGGAAGAGTTAAAGTTCTATCCGAATTTTACAAGCCTTTTCATAAAAATTTAGAAGCCAAACATGAAGAAATAGAAAAAATAAAATTGCCGGAAGTAGAAACTGACATAAAATGCGAAAAATGCGGCAAACCAATGGTTATAAAAATCGGTCGCTTTGGAAAATTTTTGGCCTGTACCGGTTTCCCTGAGTGTAAAAATACCAAAGCTATAACAAAAGAAGTCAAAGCCAAGTGTCCTCGTTGCGGAGAAAAGCTTTTAGAAAGAAAAACCAGAAAGGGCAGAACCTTTTATGGCTGTTCCGGTTACCCGGGATGTAATTTTGCCACCTGGGAAGAACCCATAGAAAAACAATGCGAGAAATGCGGTTCGCTTTTAGTTAAAGACAAAAAAGGCAACATTCGCTGCATTGATTGTAGTTTTAGAATTGAAAACTCTAAATAAAAAAACGCACAAGTCGTTAGTGCGTTCAAAAGTTAGAATAGAGAAAGTTGTGGAGTTTCTTCTTTTAGAATTTCAAATTTCCATTCCTGGCCATTTACTTCGATGAATCTTTTAATTCCTAATTCTTTGCGGGCTCTTAGCAGCAGACTTTCTTTTGCTCTGGTTTTTCCTCTTTTAGCTTTTTTTGCAGCACTTTCAAGAACTGTTAATATAATCTCTTTAGTTTGACTATAATCGTTGATGGAAACTTTAACCCTTACCTTTTTGTTTTTCTTGGGAGAAAGACCTTTTTTAGCAAGCGTTTTTTTGCTATTCGTATTATCCCTTTTAATATTGAGAAATCACTGATCATCGGGAGAGACCGATTGAGACCTTGTTCAAGATAAGCATAGTATTCAACTGGATTTTCATCTGCCCAGTAAAAGAGTCCTGTTTCGACTATTTCATGAAAAATTTCTCCAAATTCCATATCTTTAATTAACATAGAAAAGGCGCCTGCCGTATATCTTAAAGCATCAAATCCTACTTTTTCCGGATCTTTTTTATTTAACCTTCCTTCCCATATCCAAGTCTCGCCCGGTTTTCTTTTCCAAACAACAACAAAGCCGGTATATTTAGGCAAATTTCATCCACTCCTTTTAGTTATAAATTTTCAAGTTGCGATTTAGAAATCTTAGCAATATTTTGCCAAAAAGTAAACCCAGCACTTTTTAAAAAGTGCTGGTTAAGCCCCTAATCTGTGGTATGATAAGAGTATGATTTTTGTTTATGTAACCTTTCCTGACAAAAAAGAAGCTTCAAAAGTAGCCCGTCAAACTCTTAAAAAAAGAGTAGCAGGTTGTGTTAATATTTTTCCTATCGAATCAATTTACTGGTGGAAAGATAAGCTTACAACCAAAAAGGAAGTCGTAGGAATTTTTAAAACTACCCAAAATAATCTGGCAAAGTTATCCAAAGAAATTAAAAAACTTAGCCCTTACACAGTTCCCTGCATTGCCCCCTTAGAAGTTTCTAAAATAAATAAAGAATATAAAAATTGGGTTAAAAGCGAGGTTTTATGACGACAAAAGACATTGTAAACTATTTAGAGAAGAAAAAAACACCTTTCGAACTTCTAGAACACAAAGAAGTTTATACGGCAAAAGAGGCAGCCAAAGTAGCAAAGGCCAAAGAGGAAGAAATCATTAAGGCATTGATTTTAAAAGCAGGCGGTAAAAAATTTATTATGGTAGTATTACCGGCTAATTTAGCGGCGAAAATCAAGAAAGTTAAGAGTTTTTTAAAGGTAAAAGAATTAGTTTTGGCTACTGAGGCGGAGATGAAAAAGGCGACAGGTTTAAAGCCCGGTTCAGCGCCGGCCTTAGGAAAGCTTTTGAAATTAAAAACTATTGCCGAAAAGAAAGTAGAAAAGAATAAAAATATAATTTTCCCGGCTGGAGATTATACAAAATCCATAAAGATAAAAACGAAAGATTGGTTTACATTAGAAAAGCCGGAAGTATTGGAATTTTCGGTAGTGCCTTCAACAAAGAAAAAATCAAAGAAGAAAAAATAATTTTTCCTTTGAAAGATTATGAACGATGAAAAATGGGGAGACATCCTAGATTTAATTGAGCAAAAATTCGGCGTTTTAGAAAAAAACGAAGAAGAAATTCCGATTGGTGATGATTTTGAAGATGACAAAGCTCGCGAAAAAGTTGAGTCCGTAATTTTTAATGGGCCCTTGGGCAAGATGAAGGTTCAAAGGATTACAAGACCTGTTATTTTGGATAAAAAAGTACATTACTCAAAACGTATAGGCGCCAAAACTGAAGTAGAAATTACTTTTTCCGAAGAGGAATTTACTCAAAAGATAAAAGTCTTCAAATGGGACGATATTGACAGAGAGTGGGTAGAAGTAGAAGCCGGCGGGTTACGCTTCGCTTAATGTATAATGACTAATTCTTAATTAATCTAATAAAATCCTAATGCCCAATTTTCAAATGATTAATTTTTAGACATCAGACATTTAGATATTGGGATTTGATTAGAAATTAGTAATTAGTAAATTAGAAATTTTAAGGTATGGCTTTAGAAGAATATAAAAAAAGAAGAAAATTTAATGTAACTCCTGAACCAAAAGCAAAGTTATTAAAAAGAGGCGAGAATCGTTTTGTTATTCAAGAGCACAACGCCTCGCATTTACATTACGATTTTCGTTTAGAAATGCCTGCCGAGCTAGATAAGCCGGAAATTGTTTTAAAAAGTTGGGCTGTGCCCAAGAATTTACCTCACAATTTAGAATCAAAACGATTGGCTATAGAAACTGAAGACCACCCGGTTTCTTACATAAATTTTAAAGGAGAGATTCCCAAAGGTGAGTACGGCGCCGGCACAGTTAAAATCTGGGATACTGGAAAATTTAAACTTTTAGAGCGGGAGCAAAATCACATCCGTTTTATTTTGGAAGGAAAAAAGGTAAAGGGTGAATATAGTCTTGTAAAAACCAAAGGATTTGGAGGCGCTAAAAATAGCTGGTTGATTTTCAAGAACAAATAAAATTTAGTATAAATTTATAAAATATAATGACCTTCATAAATTACCAAATTTCAAAGCTCAAATGCCAAATGAAATTCTAAATCTTATTCTTTAATTAAACATTAAGTCATTTGATATTGATTTGACATTTGGATTTTGATATTTGTAATTCATTATGATCTATATCGGGACATCGGGGTACAATTATAAACACTGGGTAGACAATTTTTACCCAAAAGATTTATCGCAAAGAAAATGGCTTAAGTATTACTCTGGCTTTTTTAATACAGTGGAGCTAAATGTTACATTTTATCGGTTGCCTCAAGAAAAAGCTTTTTTATCGTGGTATAAAGAAACACCCAAAGATTTTAAATTTTGCTTAAAGGGGAGCCGGTTTATAACCCATGTTAAAAAATTAAAAGATGTTAACGAGCTGGTAAAAAACTTTATGAATCAAGCAAAACTTCTAAAAGAAAAGCTGGAGGTTGTTTTATGGCAGTTTCCGGAAAATTTTAAGTCAAACTTAGAACGGTTAGAGGTTTTTTTAAAAATTTTAAAAGCCTATAAAATCCGTTTTGCCTTTGAATTTAGAAACGAGAGCTGGTTTATTGATGAAGTATACGAGCTCTTAAAGAAATATAATTATAGCTTAGTAATAGCTGATTCTTCTCAATGGCCGTATGTTGAAAAAATAACTTCTAATTTCTTATATCTTCGCTTTCATGGAGGACAAGAGCTTTATGGCTCTAAATATTCCGAAAAAGAACTTGAAACTCAGGCTAAAAAGATTAAAGATTGGCAGAGAAAAGCCGATGTTTATGTTTATTTTAATAACGACTTTAGGGGTTTTGCTGTAGAGAATGCTTTAAAGTTAAAAGAGTTGACCAAATAAAGATTTTCTGCTAAGTTTTTTATATTGCAAGCAAATAAAGGTTAAATTATGGTTATACAAATTTTAAAAACAAATAAAAAAGTTCCTGATGTAAGGCCGGGGGATATAGTTAGAGTTTTTTCGCTAATTAAAGAAGGAAAAAAGGAAAGAGAGCAGGCTTTTGAAGGAGTTGTTATAAAAAGAAGTAAGGGTCAAGAAAATGGCGCTTCTTTTACCGTTAGAAAAATAAGCCAAGGCATTGGAGTTGAGCGAAAGTTTTTAATATTTTCACCCCTTTTAACAAAAGTTCAGGTTAAAAAAAGAGCAAAAGTAAAAAGGGCCAATTTAGGATATCTAAGAAATGTAAGACAGATTGCCAAGAAACTTAAAGATAAAAAAATAGATCCTTTTGAAGAAGCTTTGGTAGTTAAAGTGAAAGAAGAAAAATCTCAATCCGACGGCGCTAAAACTATGCCGGATAAGGAAGAACCAAAAGTTTCTTCTGGCGAGGAAAAACCTTCTAAGGAAACTCAAAAAGAGTCAAAAACAGGGGATAAGGAAGAAAAAAGCCCTGACTATCAGCAGGCAGGCAAAAAGGAAGACACAAAAGCTGAAAAGCAACCGGAAGAAAAAGAAGGAAACGATAAAAAAGAAAAATAATTATCGTGATTCCCAATTTTAAATACGAAGAAGAATTATACAAAAAGGGATATAAATTAATTTGTGGAATGGACGAAGTTGGGAGAGGGTCTTGGGCAGGCCCTTTAGTTTTAGGTGCGGTTATTTTAAGAAGAGATAAAAAACCTTATAGAATAAGGGATTCTAAAGCCTTAAATGAAGCAAAAAGAGAAAAGATTTATCCTACCATTTTGAATTATTCCTTAGATTATTCCACCGGTGCGGTTTTAGCGAAAGAAATTGACAAATTGGGGTTAAGCAGGGCTTTAAAGCTGGCCGCAAAAAGAACTCTTAAAAATTTAAAAATTCAGCCAGACGTTGTTTTATTAGACGGCAAGTGGAATTTTATAGAAGAGGATATTAAAGTTAAAACAATAATAAAGGGTGATTCCAAGTCGATATCCATTGCCTCTGCTTCTATTGTTGCTAAAGTTACAAGAGACAGACTTCTGGCAATTATTCATCAAAGATACCCGGCATATAACTTTTTAAAAAATAAAGGCTATGGGACCAAGGAACATCAAAAAGCCATTAAAAAGCACGGGCTTTGCAAAGCGCATCGTAAATCTTATAGGATTTTAAAAAATGAAAAGCAAAATCGGCCAAGAGGGCGAAAATCAAGCAGCCAGACTTCTTGAAGAGCAAGGTTTTAAAGTCTTGGGGAGAAATTTTAGAACAAGATTTGGCGAAATAGATATAGTTGCCCACGATCAATTAAGCGACGAAATTGTTTTTGTAGAAGTTAAAACCAGATCAACCGACAAATTTGGTTTTCCCGAAGAGGCGGTAAATTATAAAAAACAGCAAAAAATAAAAAGGACAGCCCTAGCATATTTAAGTGAAAACAAAATTTATAAAAATTGGCGGATAGATGTGGTGTCTGTTTTGATGCAAGGAAACCAAGTAAGCGATATAAGGCTTATAAAAAACATCACCCAATACTAATTTGACAAAAGCGTCTAAATTTAATATATTAAAGAAAAGCCGAAAGGCTTTTTAAAATTGAGTAAAATTCCACAAAAATGAAGAAATTTATCAATTATCTAAAAGGCGTTAGGGAAGAATTGGGGAAAGTAGTTTGGCCCACCAGGAAAGAAGCCTTTCGTTTAACGGTTGTTGTTATTATATTAGCAGGGCTTACGGGAGCTTTTGTGGGATTTTTGGATTATGTTTTTACTTCTTTTATAGAAAAAATCCTTATTAAATAAATTTCGCATTTTGCGAGTTAATTAGCGAGGTTTAGCTTATGGCAAGACAATTAGAAACAGGGGAACGAAGATGGTATGTTATTCATACAAATTCGGGTTACGAAGATAAAGTTTTAAAAGATTTAAAGCAAAGAATTGAAGCCTACGATATGCAGGACAAAATTTTTAATGTGATGGTTCCCAAAGAAAAAAGAATAGAAATAAAAAATGGCAAAAGAAGAACTGTAGAAAAAAGGGTCTTTCCAGGCTATGTTTTGGTAGAAATGGTAGTAACTGATGATTCTTGGTATGTGGTAAGAAATACCCCCAATGTTACCGGTTTTATCGGTTCTGGAACTATTCCAACCCCCATTTCCGAAGACGAGTTAAGAACTGTTCAAAAAAGAGTAAGCATCGAAGAACCTAAGTATAAAATTAATGTAAGAGCCGGCGATGCGGTTACCATAACCGACGGCCCGTTTAAAGATTTTGACGGCACGGTTTCGGAAATTGACGAAGAGAAAGGAAAAATAAAAGTTTTGGTTTCGATGTTTGGTAGAGAAACTCCAGTTGAGCTAGACTTCTTGCAAGTTAAAAAAATATAAAAGCATAAGTAATAAATTATAAGGGTAAGTATGGCAAAGAAAATTAAAACTAAAATTAAACTTCAAATAAGAGGCGGACAAGCAAATCCGGCGCCTCCAGTTGGGCCGGCTTTAGGCCAGCATGGCGTAAACATTGTAGAATTTACAAATCAATTTAACGATAAGACAAAAGACAAAATGGGTGAAGTTATCCCGGTTGTGATTACAGTTTACGAAGATAGGACATTTGATTTTATATTAAAAACTCCGCCAGCCGCAGAACTTTTAAAAAAGGCAGCTGGGATTGAAAAAGGCTCGGGTGTGCCGCATAAAGATAAGGTTGGTAAAGTAACAAAAGAAGATATTAAAAAGATTGCCGAAACCAAACAGCAGGACCTTAATGCAAATACCATAGAGCAGGCAGAAAAGATAATTGCTGGAACCGCTCGCTCGATGGGTATAGACGTAGAAAAATAATTACTAGAGTCATAAAGGTGGGAGGCTGAAATTTTAAGTAAGTCGTTTGTACCACAAAGGAGAAAAATGGCAAAAAAAGAAAAGAAAGAAAAAACTTCCGAGAAAGAAGTACAAGATTCTTTAAAAGATCCTAAAGAAAAAGAAAAGAAAAAAGATGTAAAAAAAGAGAGTCATTCTTCGCTGAAAGCTTCCAACTCCGCCGAGGCTTCGCATGACAAGTCGAAGGATATTCGCTCCGGTGAGGAAAATATTCCGAAGCTTCGAAAAGAAGCGCCAAAAGAAAAAGCTAAAGACAAGGAGCCTCAAAAGGAATCCAAAGAATCAACCGAAGAAATAGAAGAGAAACCAAAGGTTCATAAACCGCAGAAACCACACATCAAAAAACGGGGCAAAAAATATAAAGAAGCCGCTAAGTTGATTGAAAAGGATAAACTTTATACACCCGAAGAAGCCATTGATTTGGCGCTTAAAACATCAATTACAAAATTTGATTCTTCTCTAGAAGTTCATTTTCGTTTAAATATTAAGCCGGAACAGACAGAGCAAAACATAAGAACCGTTGCCGATTTACCCGAAGGAACCGGCAAAAAAATTAAAGTTGCTGCAATTATTAGTTCTCAAAAAGAGAAAGAAACTAAAGATGCAGGAGCGGATGTAGTAGGAAGCGACGATTTAATATCAAAAATCGAAAAAGGTTTTTCGGATTTTGACATTGTTATTGCTACTCCCGATATGATGGGTAAAATAGGCCGCTTAGGAAAAATCTTAGGTACTAAAGGCTTAATGCCAAACCCCAAAACCGAAACAGTTACCGATAATCCAGGTCGCGTCGTTAAAATGTTAAAAAAAGGCAGAGTTGAGCTAAAGAATGATAAGTTTGGGATCGTTCATACCTCGTTTGGCAAAATTTCCTTGGGGAAGGAAAAACTTTTAGGCAATTTTAAAGCACTTGCAGAAACTCTTTTTAAAGCAAAACCAAGCCAGGTAAAAGGCCAATTTTTAAAAAGCGCTGCCATCTCGACAACTATGGGACCTTCTGTTAAGATAGACATAAATAAAATTTAATTTAAAGGTTAAAGATGAAAGTGGAAGTTAAAAGGATAGACAAAAGTCTTCCCTTACCATCTTACAATTCGAAGGATACGGTAAAACTAGGGTTAACCTCCAGAAAAGACATTATAATCGAAGCCAGAGAAACGCATTCGGTCCCTTTAAATATTATAGTTGCCGTACCCAAAGGACACCTGTTTATAATTTCTCCCACAGATGAAATAACTCAAAAAGGTATAACTTTCTCGGGCGGAACATTAATTTTAGATTCTTCCGATAATAAAAAAGATGAATTAGCTTTAAGAGCTTTTAATTTTTCTGGTGAGAGAGCTATGATTTTAAAAGGTGAAGTTGTTGCTTATGGAGCATTCGTAAAAGCCGAAAAAGCTTCTTAGAATTAGAATATCGTTATTAAGTAATACCTAAGCGGTATTATTTTTTATCTAATTATTTTTCTACCGGGGCAGAAAGCGAATCCCAAGTTTCTTTATTTACAAACTTGGTTAATTTTGTGCCATCATCGTCAACTGCCCGAACCGCATAACGAGTTGCCCCTCTTGCTTGGTAAGAAGTTTTGGTGAGCTTATCATCGGGAACTTCTACTTTTTGCCTTTTTCTAACATTATAAAACTGCATATTAATACCCCTCGCCTTTGGGCGATCCCGATAGAATTAGCAAACATCGGGACTTCCTTTAATCTTTACCAGATTTTATCCTTGTATTAGCCTAATTTATATATAAAAAATTACAAAAAGAGCCCGATTGAGCTTTTTTTTAAAATAAATATTTTTTATTTACTTATCTGTTTCCACAAAGCAATAATCCCTAAAACTAAAATAACGACAATCAAAATGTAGACTGTCCAGCCCAAAATGGGAACAAACCCCATATTGCCGCCGACCATTCGACCCATTACGTCGCTGTCCATCATAGTTTTCTCCCTCCCTAATTGTTAAATTATATTATAATTAAAGCTTGAATTAAGAAAATAAGCAAGGTAAGATTAAATAAAAGCAAGGATAAAAATTAGAGGACTTAAATGTTTTTAGGAGTTGATAAATTATTACAACTAGTTAAAGAAAAAAAGCTTGTTGAGGATTTGTGCGAAAGAGAGCTCACTAATCCGGAAGGTGTTGGTTTTGATTTACGTTTAGGCGAAGCTTTTATTATAAAAGGTGACGGTTTTTTGGGCGAAACTGAAAGGAAAACCTGCGATATTGAATCCGTTGCCAAATACGAGGAAGGTAAAAAGAACACCTTAGTTGTTAAGCCAAATGATTTTTATTTGATAAAAACCATTGAAAAAGTTAATCTGCCGGATAATATTGTTGGTTTTTTTAAGCCCCGTTCAACAATGCAAAGAATGGGTTTATATTTGCGCTCTTCCCAGGTTTCACCGGGTTATTCGGGCGAACTAACCTTTGCCATAAAAAATATGGGGCCTTGTAAAGTGACTATAGAAATGGGAGCAAGGGTAGTCCATGTATTATTTTCCCAAGTTTCCGGTCAAAGCAATTTATACCGAGGCCAGTGGCAAGGCGGACGAGTAACGACAGACGAAAAAGAAATACAGGTATAAAAATTACTAATAAATAACTAATAACTAATTTCTAATTGACCTAATGAAATCCAAACGACCAATTACTAATGACTAAAATTTAGAATTTAGAAATTAGGATTCGATTAGAAATTAAAGCAATTAGATATTAGAAATTTAAACTTCACTAAAAAACGCTAAAGTTTAAATAAAATGGTTTATAAATAAAACGGAAAATATGACTAACATAAAGAATCATCCTGAATATCAATATTTAAATCTGTGTCAAGAAATTTTAGACAGAGGAGTAGAACAGACCGATAAAGGTACCGGTGTTAAAACCTATAGCATTTTTGGGCCGCAGGCCAGATTTGATTTAAGCAAAGGCTTCCCGCTTTTAACCACTAAAAAAGTCTATTGGAAGGGTGTTATAGAAGAGCTTTACTGGTTTTTGTCCGGCCAAACCAACATCAAATATTTGGTGGATAAAAATGTTCATATCTGGGACGACTATCCTTACCGAATCTACCGAGAACTAACCCAAAAAGGAGAAGTTCCGGGATTATCTAAAGAGGAATTTATTGAAAAAATTGCCACAGACGAACAATTTGCTAAAAAATATGGCGAACTCAAACATATTTATGGCGAAATGTGGCGTCACTGGCCGGCAAAAGACGGTCGAGGGATAGACCAAGTGCAATGGGCAGTAAATGAACTAAGAAAAGATCCGGATGCCCACAATGCGATTGTTAATTCCTGGAATCCGGAATATTTATACGAAATGGCTAAACCAGAAGAGGCCTGCCGTTTTCCGATTTGCCATAACATGTATCAATTAAATGTTAAAAATGGCAAATTGTCCTTGCTTTTATATCAGCGCTCTTGCGACATTTTTTTAGGCGTGCCTTTTAATATTGCAAGTTATGCTCTTTTAGCAATTATCTTAGCCCAAGTTACCGGAAATAAGCCAGGCGAATTTATTCATACCTATGGCGACATCCATATTTACGAAAATCATATTGAAGCGGTCAAGGAGCAATTAAAGCGAAAACCAAAAGATTTTCCTGAGGTAAAACTTGATTCTTCGGTAAAAGAAATTGATGATTTTAGACCGGAACATGTTGAACTTTTGGGCTACGACCCACATCCGCCGATAAAAGCAGAACTTTCTCCAACCGGCGGTATTGTAACTAAAGACTGGAAAAAATTTGTCCAGAAAGCGAGTCAAAAATGAGTGAAAATACAAAAATTTGTTTAATAGCAGCAGTTGCCGAAAACCGAGCCATCGGTAAAGACAATAAATTGCTTTGGCATATTCCGGGAGACTTAAAAAGGTTTAAAGAAATAACTTCTGGCCACCCGGTAATTATGGGGCAGAGGACTTTTGAGTCGCTTCCTGGGGGACCTTTGCCAGGAAGATTAAATATCGTTTTATCGCCAGATGAAAATTTAAAAATTGAAGGAACTACGGTTTGCCATTCAATTGATGAAGCAATTAAAAAAGCGCGTGAATATGAAGATGCCCCCGCACTTAACAATTTAAGTGTGGGGTCTCGCCCTCAACAAAGAGATAATGTTTCGAGGGCTCGAGAAATTTTCTTTATTGGTGGAGGAATGGTCTACGCCCAAACAATCGGCTTGGCAGATAAACTTTATTTAACCGTCGTTGAGGGCGAATACGAGGCGGATACCTTTTTTCCGGATTATTCGGATTTTAAAAAAGTTATTTTTGAACAAAAAGAAGAAGCCGACGGGTATAAATATAAATTTTTAGAACTTGAGAAATAAAAAAAGACACCAAAGTCTTGACAATGGTTTTTATATTTGCTAATCTTTTTACATATCCTAAGAAAGTAGCTGTCCAGATAAAAGGACTTAATCTGCTACCGAGGAATATAATTAGCTAATAGTCTATGGTTAATGGGTTATGGCGAATATAGTTTCCTCGTAGGAATAACGAGGATTTTTTATATCATTTTTTAATTTTTACTTATTACTTTTTAATTTAGCGACGAAAGGAGCTAGGGTGCCAATTACAAGAGAAAAAAAAGAACAAATCGTTAAAGAACTTACCGAAAAGTTCAAAACAAGCGTAATATCCGTAATTACTGATTATCGAGGTTTAAATGTAGGCGAAATTTCGGATTTAAGGAAAAAAGCTAGAGAGAAAGAAGCGGAATATAAAATCGCCAAAAATACTTTATTTATAAAAGCTTTAAAGAGCGCAGGAATAGGAGTTAACGAAAGTATTTTTTCCCAGCCGATTGCTATTGCTTTTGGATACAGTGACGAGGTAGATCCACCCAAACTTTTAAATGAATTTTCCAAAGAACATGAGAATTTGGAAATTTTAGGGGGAATTATCGAAGGGAAATTTGTATCACGTGAAGATATATTAAATCTAGCAAATTTACCCGGAAGAGAAGAGTTATATGCAAGAGTTGTCGGGAGTTTGGCAGCGCCTCTAAGGAATTTAGCAAATGTTTTACAAGGGAATTTAAGGGGACTAGTTTCAGTTTTAAATCAATATAAGGATAGTAAACAGGCATAAGGCATCAGCAATTAGGTATTTGATATCTATAAATGAAAACTAATGCCTAGCCTGATTACTAGTAACTAATCGACGAAAGGAGATTATAATGGCAGAAGAAGAAAAACAAGAAGAACAAACCGGGGGAGAAGCTCAAGAAGAGCAAAAAGATGAGCCTAAAGCTGAAGCTCCAGCAGAAGAATTAAAGGAAGAAAAACCTCAAGAAGAGACAGTTAAGGAAGAACCTAAAGTAGAAGAGAAACCAGTAGAAGTTAGGGAAGAAAAAAAGCCGGAACCAACAGGCAAATTTAAAGAATTAATTACTCAAATTGAGTCTTTAAGCGCTTTGGAATTAGCTGAATTAGTAAAAGAATTAGAAGAGAGATTTGGCGTATCAGCTGCTGCACCTGTTGCAGTTGCCGCAGGTGCCGCACCAGCAGGCGCTCCTGCCGCTGAAGAAAAGGCTAATTATACGGTGATTTTAGCGTCTTCCGGAGATCAGAAAATCAATGTTATTAAGGCTTTGCGGGAAATTAATCCGGAATTAGGCTTGAAAGAAGCGAAGGATTTAGCGGATAATGCACCGAAAGAAGTAAAGAAGGATGCTCCAAAAGAAGAGGCAGAAGAAGCTAAGAAAAAACTAGAAGCCGCCGGTGCAACCGTTGAATTGAAATGAATCGAAGCATCGAACTATAATGTCTAAATATTGAAAAATTGCCTATTCCTGTTCTTGCTGAAAAATAAAAAAGCGAACATGATTCCGCTATGTTCGCTTTGGATTTAAACGTTGTATATAGTCACTTCTACTCAATGCCGCAAATAGTATTGATATCAGCAGCATGAATAAAAAGAACATATTGACAATAATGCCATTAAAATTATATGAGGGCATATTAACAATCGCTAGGATAATTATCATAACAGCTTCCACGGTAAATTTGATCTTTCCGTTTACCGATGCGCCGCTCATTTTCCCAGTTCCCTGATGAGTTTTTTTATTCTGCCAGTTTAACCATACTAGATTAAACTCAATACCAATAAGAATAGTGGCCGTAAATAAGATAATAGAGCTAATCCAGCTAAAAAAATTAAAAAAAGTTAAGATTGTGAGACAGACAATTCCCGTATATGAGAATATTTTATCAACTATCGGGTCTAACATCATACCTAGTTCTGATTTTACATCCCAGAGCTCAGCCAGGAACCCGTCCCAAATATCCGAGATAGCTGCCAGATAGACAAAGAATATGCCTGTCCACAGAAGGGTTATATCTTTTTGTATATAGCCCCAGATATAGTTATCCAAGGCTAAAAAGATCAATAATAGTCTTGATACAGAGATAATATTTGGAACATATTTAGTCCAATCTCTGTCTTTGTATTTCGTGAGCAAAGGCTCAAAGAGAGGGATAAAGGCTATAAGCTCTAAGAACTTTCTTCCATAAACAAATAATCGATTCGGCATCGTTTCAGTTCCAGCCATCAGAAATACACCTCCACTGCTTCTATTTCCGATTTTATTTCTATAAGAAGGGCAACCAACTCTTGGCATTGTTTTACTTCAAAAGAAGAAGGTATAAATATTTCCTCTCTTTTGAAATTTATGCCAAAGTTGACTCCGAATATTTTTGTGATTAATTCCTGTAATCTCCTGTCGCCTAAAAAACGCTTATCAATCAGATGTTCTTGTCCTTTAGACATAGGAGGGGTAATAATTTTTAATTTTCTGTATTTTCTTTTAATTCTATTTTTAACTACCCATTTTAGCTGGGCAATGTCGCCGGTATTTTCAACACGTTCTTTTATTCCGCAGTATATTCCTTCTCTTATTCTTGACATCAGGCTCAACCCCCTTTAAAGTAATATTTCAAGGCGCAAAACTTAATATTATAAAGCTTA
Organism: bacterium; assembly: GCA_037442065.1. Classification (GTDB taxonomy): domain Bacteria; phylum Patescibacteriota; class CPR2_A; order CG2-30-33-46; family CG2-30-33-46; genus JBBIQZ01. Next base: position 34,237 of record JBBIQZ010000004.1, read on the forward strand.
GCTGTTCTTTAAGTCAATAACTAGATCTTACTTTAATCGTGTTTTTAAATTTATCACTATTTTGCTAAAATTTAAAGAGTGAAAAATTTTGAATATAAAATAGAAGCAACCGACAGTAAAACAAAAGCTAGGCTTGGGAAATTCAAAACACCTCATGGGATAATAGAAACACCGGTTTTTATGCCTTGCGGAACTTCAGCTTCTGTAAAAACCGCTTC
>JBBIQZ010000005.1:0-33492 GCA_037442065.1 bacterium
CTAATGCCATACCTTATGTTAATGCCAAACCGCATATTGGTTTTGCTTTGGAAATCTGTCAAAGCGATGCCATTGCCCGCTACCATCGCTTGCAAGGCGATGATACCTATTTTTTAATGGGCGCTGATGAAAATAGCTTAAAAAATGTCCAGGCTGCCGAAAAGGCGGGTAAAAACACAGCAGATTTTGTAAAAGAGCATACCCAAGCTTTTATTAATTTAAACAAAACCTTAAACATTTCAAATGACGATTTTATAAAAACCTCAACCGAGAAACACTTCAAGGCCGCTCAAAAATTTTGGCAGGTTTGTCAAAAAGATATCTATAAAAAAACTTACAAAGGTCTTTATTGTGTGGGTTGTGAAGAATTTAAAAAGGAAAACGAACTAGCCCTCGGTTGTTGCCCGGAACACCCAAAAGACAAAATAGAAGCTGTAGAAGAAGAAAACTATTTTTTTAAACTTTCTGCTTATCAAAAAAAACTAGAAGAGATCATTGAAAAAGATATTGTAAAAATTATTCCTGAATCAAGAAAAAACGAAGCTCTAAGTTTTATAAAACAAGGCTTGGAAGATTTTTCAATTTCAAGAACCAAACAAAGGGCGAAAGGCTGGGGAGTGCCTGTTCCGGAAGATCCGGATCAGGTAATGTATGTTTGGTTTGACGCTTTAACAAACTATATTACAGCCTTAGGTTATAAAGAGGACGGAAAGCTTTTTAAAAAATACTGGCAAGAAAATGAAAATAAACTTCACGTTATAGGCAAAGGCATTTTAAAATTTCATGCTGTTTATTGGCCGGCAATGCTAATGTCTGCTGGCTTGCCTTTGCCTAATCAGATTTTTGTTCATGGATATATCACCGTAGGCGGCCAAAAAATTTCCAAATCAGTCGGTAATGTAATTGATCCTATAGAAGTAGTTTCTAAATATGGTGTTGATGCTACACGGTATTATCTACTTAAAGAAATTCCTTCAACTGGTGATGGAGACTTTTCTTATAAAAGATTTGAAGAAGTTTATAACTCGGATTTAGCTAATGGTTTAGGGAATCTTTTACAGAGGACTTTGACAATGGTAGAAAAATTTAAAGTGAAAGTAGAACCAGGTAAAAAAATGCTTATTTCTGATTCAAAAAGCCAGCTCAATAAAGAGGCTGTTAGTAGATTAATAGAATCTTTTAAATTCGATCGAGTCCTTTCTAAGATTTGGGAAGTTATAAAATTTTGCGATAGATTTATAGATGAAAACAAGCCTTGGGAATTGGCAAAAACTGACACTAAAAAATTACAAGAAGTTCTTCAAATTGTTTGCGAATATTTATTTAGGATTTCTGAAGCCCTAGAACCGTTTATGCCCGAAACAGCTCAAAAAATGAAAAAGCAATTAGAAACACTAAAACCAAAACCGCTTTTTCCTAAAGTCTTTGAAGATTAAGTTTGTTTATTGGAAAGCAATCTAAAAATTTAGTAAAATTTAATAAATGGATGTAAAAGAACATTTAGAGGCGCTTCATAAAAAAGCCTTAGACAGAAAGGTTGCCGAGCTTCATCGTTCAACCAAGACTCTTTTTAAATTTTTTGAGCCAATCCATTTTAAGCTGCGAGATAAGTTTAAATGGTATTATCGCTGGCACGCTTCGCCGTTGTCTACTTTTACTCATTGGACGGTTTTGCTGATGTTTTTGGTAATTTTGATCTATTCCGTAATCCTTTTAAATAAAACTTCAGCCGATAATGACAAAATTCCTCAAAACGATCTTTTAATAACAGGCTTAGAAATTACTGGTGATAAAGTAGCCTACGGCGAAGAGAAAAGCAATGTAAAAACAGAAAAATCAAGGCTTATATTAGATGATAAAAAAATTACTATTGGATTCTTAAGAAAAAAAGCGGATCTAGACGGACTAGTTTCTTGGAAGGATATAAAATGGAGCGCCGACGTTCCTCAAGGCACTTCTATTGTTTATCGGATAAAAACTGCCGACGAAGACAAGGAAGAGACTTGGGATAAAATAACATGGTCTAATTATTATCCAATTTCCGGTCAAGGTGTTTCTGTTTCGGGCATTCCTTCTTTAAAAAGCCGATTTATTAAAATAGAAGTTGTTTTGGAAGGAGATGGCAAAAACACACCGACTTTAGATTATGTAAGAATTGGCTATACTCCCTTTCACGAAAATAAAGTTGTTGCTTTTTTAAGGGATGAGCTAATATCTGGCTTGGCAAAGATTTTTAGATTTTTAGAAAAAAGAGAAAACAGTAAATAAAATTCCTAATTTCTAATTACTCTAATTTCTAATCAATGTCTAAGTTTTAATGGCCAAATTGGGATTTAGATATTGGGATTTGATTAGGTCAATTAGACATTAGGCCAATTAGTCATTATGAAATACGTAGATACCCATTGTCATTTAAACTTTAGGGCCTTTAAGGATGATTACCAAGAGGTTATAAAAAGATCCTTTGAAGATGATATTGAAAGCATAATTATTCCAGGTTCTCGTTTTGATAATTCGTTAAAGGCTGTAGAAATTGCCGAAGAATTTGCTAAGGTTGCCAACCTTAGCAACCTTAGCAGGGTGTATGCGGCGATTGGCTTTCACCCGGACCATTTAGAGGAAATTGAAAACATAGAAGAGGAAGTTTTAAGGTTTAGGGAATTGGCCAAAAGTCCCAAAGTGATCGCTATTGGGGAGATTGGGCTGGATAATTATTATTTTAGAACTGGTAAAATCTCAGATACTAAAGAAAATCGCACAAAGGCCGAAGAAATTTTTAAAGCTTTTTTAAATTTAGCTTACGAGGTTAGTTTACCGGTAATTGTTCATTCCCGCGAAGCAGAGAATGAAACAATAGAAGCGATTAAAAATTGGAAATTGAAAATTGAAAATTTCCCCGGCGGAGTTGTTCATTGTTTTTCCGGCAGTTTAGAATTTGCCCAAAAAGTTTTAGATTTAGGTTTTTATATCTCCTTTACGGGAATTATTACTTATCCCCCACGTCGCCCAAAGGGCTCTGCGGAGCAAGCTAAAACCGAGGAACTCCAAAAAGTTGTAGAAAAAATTCCTTTAGAAAGAATTTTAATAGAAACTGATGCTCCTTATTTAGCGCCTCAAAAATTTAGGGGACAAAGAAACGAGCCTTTATATGTTAAAGAAATCGCTAAAAAGATTGCTGAAATCAAAAATATTTCTTTGGAAGAAGTTGCCAAAATTACATTACAAAATTCCGAAAATCTTTTTGGTCTGCAATAGTTTGCTTGTTTTTTAAATTTATGTTATAATTTTAATGATAATTAGAGTTTAAATGAAAGTAAAAAAGCTGCTTGTTTATTTTCTGGCTCTTGTTCTTATTTTGGGGTCTTTTCCAGGCTTAACTTTTGCCAGTTCTCTAACTTCTATTTCCGATACTTTATCCAGGCTTAAGACGGGAGTAGCTGCCAATCATACGATTAAATTTACTACTCCTACCGGTATTGCCAATGGTAATACAATAACTTTAACTTTTCCGGCTTCTTCCTTTACGATGGGCGCTTCACTTTCTGGAGTTACTATTGCCGACGATGCTGGCGCTGATAATGCTGTAACCTCAGCTTCTTGGTCGGCACCGACTTTAACTATTACTGCCTCTTCTTCTTCAGTTGTTGCTGCCGGCCATACAGCCACCATTAAAATCCCTACGACCCAAATTACCAACCCGGCGGCTGCCGGCACTTATGTTGTTTCTATCGGCGGCACTTTTGGAGATACAGGAAAGTTTGCGGTCGTTATTGTTTCCGACGATCAGATTCCAGTAACAGCCGGAGTAGATCCTACTATCAGTTTTACCGTTACCAATACCACTCTGGATCTTGGAACTCTTTCAAGTTCTTCAGTTTCAACCACAAGCTATAATAATATTACCGTTGGTACCAACAGTAATGGTGGTTATACGATTACTATAAAAGATGCAGGAAACGGTTCAAATCCAGGTCTTTATAATTCGGCAGGCTCTAAACTTATTGCTTCAGGAACCGCCACTCTTGCCGCTGGCACCGAAGGCTATGGCGGAAACTGCAACAAGGTTTCGGGTGATGGGAGCTGTACTTTTGCAGACGGCGCAACAAACAATGTTACCGGTTTGACTTTAGCGGGAAACACTTTTGCGAGTTTCGGATCAAAGCCGAGTGGAACAGATACTTTTCAGGTTAGGGTAAAAGCGGCCATTTCAACAGCGACCAATGCAGGAAACTACAACGATACTTTGACCTTAATTGCGACCGGTAATTTTTAAAGGTATAAGATGAAAAAAATTATTCAAAATATAAGAAAAAAAATCTCACTGCTCCTAGTAATTTTTCTAATAATCTTTACGATCCCAGAGCTTACTTCCGCCGCTTCCTTGACCGGAATCTCCGATACTTTATCCAGGCTTAAGACGGGAGTAGCTGCCAATCATACGATTAAATTTACTACTCCTACCGGTATTGCCAATGGTAATACAATAACTTTAACTTTTCCGGCTTCTTCCTTTACGATGGGCGCTTCACTTTCTGGAGTTACTATTGCCGACGATGCTGGCGCTGATAATGCTGTAACCTCAGCTTCTTGGTCGGCACCGACTTTAACTATTACTGCCTCTTCTTCTTCAGTTGTTGCTGCCGGCCATACAGCCACCATTAAAATCCCTACGACCCAAATTACCAACCCGGCGGCTGCCGGCACTTATGTTGTTTCTATCGGCGGCACTTTTGGAGATACAGGAAAGTTTGCGGTCGTTATTGTTTCCGACGATCAGGTAGCGATGTCAGCCAATGTTGATCCTTCCATTACTTTTTCACTTTCGGCAAACTCCAGCACTTTTGGGACCTTATCTACCGGTTCAGTTACGACTGCCTCGCCCAATATAACTTTGACGATCGGTACCAATGCTAACTCCGGCTATACTATAACCGTTCAAGATCAAGGCTCAGGTTCAGCCGCTGGTTTATATAATTCCGCCGCTTCCTATAATATCGCTTCAGCCACCGCTCTTCTTTCGGCTGGGACAGAGGGTTACGGCATTCAAGGCTCTTCGGCTTCGGCTACCATTTCCTCTCCTTATAACGTTTCTGGAAACAATGTTGGCGCTCTTTCCATGGCAGCTACGAACCTAGCCACTTACGGAAGCTCCACTTCAAGCAATCACACCATTACCGTTACCCACTTGGCAGCCATCTCTGCTTCATCAAAAGCCGGAAGCTATGCCGATACTTTAACTTATATTGCTACGGGAAACTTCTAAATTTTAAAAAATGTTTAGAAAGATTTTTAAAAAGAATGTTGCAATTTTTGTTTTATTGTTTGTGGCAGCATTCTTATTTTTAATTTCCGGAAATAAATTTTTAAAAGCGTCCATGGGTGGTGAAGGGCTTACAATCTCGCCGCCAATTTCAGAATTAAATTTGAAGCCGGGAGAGACGGCCACCGAAGTTATCCGTCTTACCAATCCAACCGATAGATTAATTGAGGTATATCCTAAAGTGATGAATTTTGGTGCCAAAGGAGAAGGTGGTGAGCCGGCTTTTACTGAAGCGACCGACGAAAGCGCTAAGTACTCTTTGGCTAAATGGATTGAAATTTCTCAGGGCAAAATTGCTTTAACACCAGAACAGGTAGTGGAATTTAAATATCAAATCAGTATTCCCAAAGATGCCGAACCGGGCGGCCACTACGGCGTAGTCTTTTTTGCTACTGAACCGCCTAAGGTTAGTGAAGATTCTTCAAAGGTTTCAATTGGAAGCATGGTTGGTTCTTTGATCTTAACTAAAGTTCCTGGGACTATAATTGAAAAAGGTAATTTAGAAAGTTTTTCTGCTCCATGGTTTTCGTTTAATTCGCCAGTAGAATTTACAACTCGTGTTTCTAACAACGGTAATATCCATTTCAAACCCAAAGGAGAAATTAGAATAAAAGATTGGGCTGGAAAAGAAATTGATTCGGTGAAAGTTAACGAAGAGCTGGGGAATATTTTACCGGATTCAGTTAGAAAGTTTACCTCTAAATGGGCCCCTCAACAGTCGTGGTTTTTCCCCATTGGAAGATATAAAGCGGAATTAAAGCTTACCTACGGCGAAAGCGAAAAAGAGTTAACGGGTAATGTGTATTTCTGGATAATTCCTTTGTGGTTCATTATACTTCTAGTTGTAATTTTTGTTTTGCTTACCTTTAGATTAATAAGATATCTAGTAAAAAGAAAAAGAAGAATTTCTAAGCCGGGAAAAGTAATTCTTAGATGAGAAAATTAATTGCCAGCAGTCTTCTTTTAGTAAGCATATTATTGCCAAATTTTGTTTTTGCTAGTTTAGGAAGAATCTTGGGAGATACAACCGTTAACGCTACTGTTCCTTCCAAAGTTATCCCCGAAAACTCCGAAGCAACTTCTAATGTATCTAGTATCTTAGCTGACATTTCCCAAAGAGTTATTATAACTGTAAAATTAAAAGATAAGAGCGGAAACCCTCTTCCTAACATTAGGGTGGAATTATTTTCCAATAGGGGAGATATTGATCAGATAAAGGCAGTTCAATCAAAAAATGGCAGCTTGACTGCTCTTTCAACGGAAGATAAAACACAAAATAATGTAACTTTGTCCGATAGTCAGGGCTTTGCGTATTTTAGGATTTCTTCAACTGTAGCCGGGGAAGCTATTTTTACCCCTGTCGCAGATACCATAGTTAAACTGACGCCTATAAAAGTTACTTTTATGCCTTTACCTTTTCCTAAATCCTTAACTGTTTCATTAATGGTTCCCAGTTTCATAAATCCTCAGGAAAAGATAGTTTTATTCAAGCCAGCCCAAGAGGCGATTGACAAAGAGAAATTGGTAAATACTGGCATAGAGATTCAGATTCCCTTAACCCCTTTTTTAGTGGTAGTGTTGGTTATACTTTTGGAACCCATTTTTATGGCAATAACCTTTTATCTTACCAGAAAGATAAAAAGAGCCGAAGAAAAGGAAGCAAAATACATAGAGAGGGAGCAAGAGTATCTAAAAAAACAAACCGAGTTTTTAGAAAAAATGTCCAAAAGATAATTATATTTTAGGAACGATAACAATATTTTCTAACGAAGGTTCTTCTAAAATAATTTTTTTACCGAAATTGTTTTTGTTTTTTTCAATTGCCCAAACTCCTTTTTCCGAATTTGTTTCAATTAAAATTTGGGATCCGGTTTTTTTATAGCCGATTTGTTCTAAAACTTGGGCAGTAACAGTTACCTGGCTTTCTTTTTTGGTTTCTGCTTTAGTTGTTTTAATATAATTGTTTGTAAATAAAACAAGCGCTATAATAAAAGCAAGGCTTAGCTTTCTTGCCATTTGTTCATTCTCCTAAATGAATTTAAGTTCTCTAAGCGAAAGAAAGAGAACTTTCAAAGTTAGCAAGAAAGCTTTGTCTTGTCAATACTAAAGAGTGTGGAAAACTTAAAATGAAAAGAATTGATACAATTTACAGAGTAACTAAAAAAATTTTAGATAAACCCGAAGTTAAAAAAGGAATAGGTATTGGCCTAATTTTTGTTTTAATTTTTGGTTCTATTTTAGGTTTTATAGTTCCTTTCGAAAAAGGTCAAAAGGTTATCCCAGAAACAAAAGCTTTAGTCGCCAATCAAGGTGATGGACTTCTTTTTTATGCTGCTGCTGCTAGTACAACACCGCAGTGGAGAACCTATGATAATGCTTCCAATGATTTTTCGCTAAACTCCGATACCGTGACCGGAGCTCAGCCGGTGATAACGCAAGTGAGAACCTCTCCCACAAAGCAAGAAGCCATAGCTGCTTACCAAGATACTTCTGGAAATTTAAGAGTGTTGTGCTATGACGGAACAAGCTGGACCCAGGATTGGACCATAGCCGTGGCGGCTAGCGGAACTCCGACTACCCAAAGGTTTAGTATTGCCTATGAAACAAATACCGGCGACGCTATAGTAGCATACTCTCGAAATACAGCGGCAACCAATGCTTTAGCATATCGTACCAAGCCTGGTTCGACCGGTTGCGGAAGCGCAAACTGGACAGCCGCAGTTAATTTTCCGACCACTACCAGTGTTACTACGGGGACAGTTCAATGGGTAAAGTCGGCGAGAGACGGTCGATCCAGCTCTGTTTTAGACGCTTTTATCTGGGCTGATTCTAATTCAGATCTTGGAGCGGCAATATGGTCGGGAACCGCTTTTGGCAACTTTAAACTTCTTGATGCTTCCCTTGAATTCGTTTCAACTTCCCAAGATGTTGATAATTTTGATGTCAGTTATGAATCTTTATCGGGGGATGTTATGACTGTTTGGGGCAATTCGGCCGGCGCTAACGGAACTAATGGCGCTCGCTATATGACTTGTACGGGCGGAACCTCAAGCTGTACATGGGGAAGTGCTACCGCTATTCCGACTATTAGCGATGATGCTACCAATCTTGATCTTTCTGCTGATCCTTTGACAGACCGGATGGCCTTTGCCGCTATCGGAAACTCGGGTTCGGATCTGTCGGCTGGTTATTGGTCGGGTACGGCCTGGACCGGGTATGCCAATGTGGATACGTCGACCGAGAAACCAAGAGCGGGTATGAAGCTCGTAACTACCGGCTGGTTAAATAATGGCGCTAATAAAAAGTGGTATCTCTCTTATGATGACTCTTCAGGGGTAGGGCTTTCCTATAAATATGCTACAGCCGGCGGATCGATTACTTCACCTGCCGACTATACCGCTACCCCGGCTTTAAATGATATCCGAGGACGTTATGATACCGATATAAATCCTTTTAATGATGCTGAATTGATTCAAACCGTTTCTGATAGTACAAACGGGATTTTTGCCTATAAGCTTTCCATGGATGCTTCAGGAAATTTAGCTTGGAGCAATATGGCCAGTGCAGCTTCTTTAGGCACAAAACCGAACCATCCTCAACAAGGATTCTCTTTTCAATATTGGCGTTTTGTTCCTACTCCCATAATAACCGTAGGGACAATAGGAACCCAGACAGTAAATCTCATGATTCCTTCTACAAGCCAGTATGTTGGTGGAGCCTTTACAATGATTCGCGATACCGGGAGCGCCAGTATTACCGGAATAACGATAAATGAAAATGGTACCGTTGATGCCCAAGCCAACATCGCTAATATTAGGCTTTTTTATGATTTGGACACCACTGCTCCTTATGATTGTACCGGTGAAAGCTATACCGGGACGGAAACGCAGTATGGCAGTACCGTCGCTAGTTTCGATGCGGCAGACGGTAACGCTGCTTTTAATGGTTCCGTTTCTGTAAGCAGCACTCAAGCTGTTTGTCTTTATACCGTCTTAGATGTCGGTTCAGGGGCCACAAATAATCAAACTCTTGAACTTCAGATTACTAATCCTTCTACCGATATCGTTGCTTCTGCTGGCACGGTAAGCCCATCTACTGCGATTGCCATTTCGGGGACTACCACACTTCAGGTTCCATCAAATAATAATCCGAACTTGCCGGCTTCCTTGACGCAGCCGGTTTCCGAATCGGCTTGGACCACTGATAATACGCCGGATCTCGGCTTTACAATTTCCGACCCAGACGGCGGAGACACGGTAAAATACGAAATTCAAGTAGCTGACAATCCTTCTTTTACGTCTCCGATCATTGATTATACCCACGGCACTCTCTCGGCCAACCCAACAACATTTACTTTTACAGTTGGTTCTTATGGCGGCGGATCATGCGTCGGTACTTGTCCAGCGACTCTTTCTGATTCTTCTACCGGTTATTGGTGGAAAGTAAAGGCGATCGACAATTCCGGCGCTTCTTCGGCTTACGTTGAGTTTGGCGTAGCGGGGACGATGGACCTAAAAGTAGACGCTACTGCTCCTTCCGGCGGAACCGTTTATGATAATAAAAATACCGATACTCAGCCTTTGACCTCTGATTCTGACGGCAACGGTGACGGCGATCTTACCAAACTTTCATCCACTTGGAGCGGTATCACAGATTCCACTTCCGGTATCCAAAAATATGAATATTCCATCGGCACAACGGCCGGCGCCACTGATATTTTAACTTGGACTGATAATGCGACGACAGCTTATATTAGAAAAGGAAGTCTGATTCTTCAGACCGGTAAGCTTTACTTTTTTAATGTGAGGACGACTGACAACGCCGGAAATATCTCAAATGTCATCTCTTCCAACGGCCAAGTAGTCGACCCTACTTTGAGTTTTTCGATCGACTCCAATGTGATAACCTTTGCCGATTTAAATAATGCCAATTCCTGGACCGACACCAAGACAACGACCTTCACAACCTCCACCAATGCCTCCTCCGGCTATACAATAAAGGGCTATATCAATCAACTTTTAACTTCTCTGGCTTATCCTTCGATAACAATTCCGAATTTTTCCTGCCTTTGGTCAGCCCCTTGCAGCTGGAGCGGATATGGTTTTGGATATACTTCAAATGACACTTTAGTTCAAGGCTCAAATAGATTTAATAATGGCACTTATTACGCAGCCTATGCAGGGTCCTCTCCCGGTGATGTGGTTGCCGATCACACCGCTGCCGTTAATGGTTCAACTGGGGCAGTTTCTAATGAGCAGTTTACCTTAACGCATAAAGTTTCCGTCCAGAGTTCTCAAACCGCCTCCAAATATCAAACCACGGCCACTTTTGTAGTAACAGCGAATTATTAAATTTTCTCTTGACTTGCTCTTAAGTGAATGTTACCCTAGATGTTAGGTAACATTTTATTTAATTTATCCTGAAGGGACTGAAGGATGAAAGAAAAATTTATTACAACTAACGAATTGGCGAATGATGCTTCTAAAATCTTGAGGGAGCTTAAGAAAAACGAAGGAGTTGTAATCCTTCGTTACTCAGAGCCGGTAGGAGCCTTACTCTCTTGGGAAGATTATAAGCGTCTCCAGAACCAAGAAAGCAATTTTGTCGCCGAATGCAAAAGCTGTCTTTCAGCAATTAGGCCAAAAGCAAAAAGATAAAAATGAAAGAGCATTATTTAGATTATGCGGCAACAACGCCGGTAGACAAAGAGGTTTTAAAGGAATTAGAGCCGTATTTAAAAGAAAAATATGGCAATCCTTCCAGTGTATATTCAAAAGGTCAAGAAGCTCGTTTGGCAGTTGAAGAAGCAAGAGAAAAGGTTGCCAAAATTTTAAATGCTGACCCTTCGGAAATTATTTTTACCTCTTGTGCTACCGAAGCCAACAATCTAGCAATAAAAGGGGCGGCTAGACGCCGCTACTTAGAAACAGGTGAAAAAGGCCATATTATAACTTCCTCGATTGAACATCATTCGGTATTGCATCCTTTAGAATATTTAGAAAAATTTGGCCACAAAGTAACTTACCTGCCGGTTTCTAAAACAGGACTAGTTGATCCGGAAGATATTAAAAAAGCTATCACCGAAAAAACGATTTTAGTTTCTATAATGTATGCTAATAACGAAATTGGAACCATAGAGCCGATTTCCGAAATTGGGGCGATGTTAAAAGATGTAAATAATTTAAGGAAAGCAAAAGGGGAGCCGCCAATTTATTTTCATACTGATGCGGTGCAGGCAATGCAATATTTAGATATTGATGTAGAAAAGCTCGGGATTCACTTTTTATCTTTTACCGGCCATAAGTTTTACGCCCCAAAAGGTGTTGGCGCTTTGTATATAAAAAGAGGCACCAAGTTTTTACCGGAGCTTTCAGGAGGCGTTCAAGAAAAAAATCGTCGGGCCGGAACAGAAAATGTTGCCGGGATTGTTGCTTTAGCGGCCGCCCTAGAATTAGCCCGAGAAAGGAAAGAAAAAGAAACCGAAAGATTAAAAAAGTTGAAAGATACATTAATTACAGAAATTTTAAAAATTAAAGATTCGGAATTAACCGGCGATCCCGAAAAACGGCTTCCGCATATCGCCAGCTTTATTTTTAAGCATATTGAAGGCGAATCATTGCTTTTAAAGTTAAACTCACAAAGGTTTTATGCTTCCACTGGTTCCGCCTGCACTTCTGCCTCGTTAGAGCCTTCCCACGTTTTAATATCTTGCGGATTAAAGCACGAAATTGCTCACGGTTCTCTAAGAATTTCTTTAGGTAAGGACACAACAGAGGATGATGTTAATGGAATAATTAAAATTTTGCCGGGTATTGTAGAAGAGCTTCGCGGTTTAAGCTCGGTAACGGAGGACTTTTAATGACAAAAAACTTTTTTCCATATTCAAAAAAAGTAATGGAATATTTCCAAAATCCCAAAAATGTCGGGGAAATAAAAAATCCCAGCGGTATCGGTAAAGTAGGAAATCCTGTTTGTGGGGATGTAATGAAGCTTACAATAAAAGTAGGCAAAAAAAACGGTAAGGAAATAATTGAAGATATAAAATTTAAGACATTTGGTTGTGCCGCAGCTATCGCCACTTCTTCGATGATTACTGAAATGGCTAAAGGCAAAACTTTAGATGAGGCCTACAAAATCGAAAAAAGTGATGTTTCAGGAGAACTTGGAGGTTTACCTCCTATAAAAGAGCATTGTTCTAATTTAGCGGCCGCTGCCCTGAAGAAAGCTATCGATGATTATAAAAGCAAAAAGTAAAGACCCCGCACATAAAAATTTATGTACGGGGCTCCGGTCTCAGTAAAGAGATAATTATTCCGAGCCCTTCGGAGGGAATAAATGGATTTTTGGAAAGTAATTAAAAAGAGAAAATGTATCAGAAAGTTTAAAAACAGAGAAGTTTTAGACAGAGATATAAGAAAAATATTAGAAGCCGGGATTTTAGCACCTTCAGAAGGAAATATCCAGCCGTGGTTTTTTGTAGTCGTTAAAGATCTAGAAAAAAGAAAGGCTTTAGAAAAGGCCGGCGAATGGCAAGAATTTTTATCAAAAGCTCCGGTTATCATTGTTATTTGTACGGATTACAATATATTTAAGGAAAAGTACGGGAAAAGAGGAAGAGATCTGTACCGTATCCAATCAACCGCCGCCGCAACGGAAAATATTTTTTTAGCCGCAACCGATTTAGGGTTAGGCGCTTGTTGGGTAGGCGGCTTTTATGAAGATGAAGTATCTAAAATTTTAAACTTACCCCAAAATTTACGGCCAGTAGTTTTATTGCCTTTGGGTTACCCGGCTGAAGAAGGAAGACCGAGGGAGAGAAAATCAGTAAAAGAAGTTACAAGTTTTATAGAATAAATTGCTAAAATTTCTGATATAATAGTTTTGTTAACTTTTTAATGTTTTGTCTTTAGATCTCAAGAAAGATTCAGCGTTAAAAGATAAAGCCGGAGATAATTCTTCTGGTAAAGTTTTTTATTATCAAAAAACAGTCAAAGAAGTAGTTAAGGAATTTAAAACCTCTCAAAATGAAGGCCTTACAGGGAAAGAGGCAGAAAAGAGACTGGCCAAATACGGTCAAAACGTAATCTCAAAAGAGAAGAAAAAGTCCCTTATTTTAAAATTCTTTTCTTATTTTGTTGATATATTTTCTCTTCTTCTGTTGGTCGCTGCTTTTATCTCATTTCTCTTCGGTGGAGAGATGGGATATAGGGATGCTCTAGTTATAACAGGAATTATTTTTTTAAATACCATAATTGAATTTATCCAGGAGTATAAAGCGGAGAAAATAGTAGAAGCCTTAAGAAAGATACTTCCCCGGAAGGCCCAAATTTTAAGAGATGGTAAAGAGATCGAGGTTCTAGCTTCGGATATTGTGCCCGGCGATATTTTAATTTTAGATGAAGGGGATGAAATTCCGGCCGACGGAAGAATAATTTCCGAAAATGAGCTGGAAACCAATGATTTTACATTAACTGGCGAGTCAGTTCCTCAATCAAAATTCGCAGAAGTAATTAAAAATAAAGCAGTATTAACTGACATCGATAATATGGTTTTTGCAGGTACCTCGGTGGCCTCTGGAAATGCGAAAGTTTTAGTTACGGCAACCGGAATGGATACGGAGTTTGGGAAAATCGCTTGTATAACTCAAAAGATCGAAGATGAACCTTCTCCTTTGCAAAAAGAGCTTTTTAAAACCGGAAAAATTATTGCCAGAATTACTGTTTTGATAGGTATTTTAATATTCGCTTTAAATATGCTTTTAGGTAAGCCTTTTTCTTTTAGTTTAGTATTTGCTTTAAGTTTAGCAGTGGCCATGGTTCCCGAGGGTCTACCAGCTACGGTTTCTATATCTTTGGCGTTAGCGGTAAAAAAAATGGCTAAAAGGAAAGCTTTAGTGAAAAAACTTTCAGCCGTTGAAACTTTAGGAGGAGCTACGGTTATATGTTCAGATAAAACAGGGACGATAACTAAAAATGAAATGACGGTTAAAGAAATCTGGACCGATTTTAAAGATGTTCATGTTCAAGGGGTTGGATATGCACCGAAGGGAGAGTTTGTTTTAAATGGGAAAAGGATAGCAAAATCTTCCGCGCCTCTAAATGAATTGTTAGAGGCAGGCGCACTTTGTACAAATGCAAAATTGATAAGGCCGCTAGAAAACAAGGATCGCTGGACTATTTTAGGGGACCCTACCGAAGGCGCTCTTATAACGCTGGCAGAAAAGGCGAAAATATATAAAAAGGAATTAGAAATTGGAAATAAAGAGATTTTTGAAATTCCATTTACTTCCGAAAGAAAAAGGATGACTGTTGTTTGTAAAAGCAAAAAAGGGAATTTTGTTTACTCAAAAGGCGCTCCACTTGAGGTTTTATCCTCCTGTCGATACATCAAGATAAATGGCGGTATTCGGGATATAAAATCGTATTCAGAAAAGATAAAAAATAAAGTTGACGAATATGCAAAAAAGGGGTTAAGAATTTTGGCGATTGCTAAAAAAGAGTTTAAAAAGGGGAGTAAATTATTAGAGAAAGAAATAGAAAATGACTTAATATTTCTAGGTTTGGTTTGTATGATCGATCCACCAAAGGATGGGGTAAAGGAAGCGGTAATGCAGGCTAAGAAAGCAGGAATAAGAGTTATTATGATAACCGGTGACTACAGCTTAACAGCCGGGGCTGTTGCTGAAAGGGTAGGGATTGCTAAGGAAAATTGTTATTCTGTAATTACTGGAGCGGATCTTTTGAAATTGAAAGACGATGAGTTAGGTAATATTTTGAAGAGCAAAGATGTTATTTTTGCCAGAACAACCCCGGAGCAAAAAATAAGGATTGTTTCTTTACTTCAAAAACAGGGAGAGGTTGTGGCTGTTACCGGAGATGGTGTAAATGATGCCCCTGCTTTAAAAAAAGCGGATATCGGGGTGGCCATGGGAATCGCCGGGACTGATGTTTCTAAGGAAGCGTCAGACGTTATTCTTTTAGATGATAATTTTAAAACTATTGTTGCGGCCGTAGAAGAAGGTAGAGTAGTTTATGATAATTTAAAGAAATTTGTACACTACATTTTTTCTTCTAATGTCGGAGAACTTTTTGCAGTTATAACCGGCGTTGTTTTAGGTGTTCCTTTACCGCTTTTAGCCATTCAGATCTTAGCAGTTGATTTGGGGACCGATGTTTTACCCTCTTTGGCTTTAGCGGTTGATCCAAAAGATGATGATGTGATGAAAAGAGTTCCAAGAAGTCAAAATGAACGGCTTTTAAATAAAAAAATGATACTCGGTTTTTTCTTTGTAGGAGTTGTAATGGGGATTGGCGCCGCCTTAGCTTTTACTTTTACTATTTTTAGCCAAGGTTGGAGGTGGGGCAAAGTTCTTGCTGATAACGTTTATTTTAAAGCTACAACTATAACTTATGCTTCCTTGGTTTTATCTCAAATTGTTAATGTTTTACAAACTCATGCAGGGAAAAAATCAATTATAAAATCTTTGTTTACAAATCGTTATCTTTTTGGCGCAATTTTAAGTTCCTTGATACTTCTTTTATTCTTTATGTCTTTTCCGGTTTTCCAAAACTTTTTAGGAACAAGACCAATTGGTTTTTTGGGTCTTTTTGAAGCTTTGATAGTCGCTTTGTTTGGTCTGGTTTTTGTTAAGCTAAGAGATAGTCTTAAAAGAAGAGCTAGTTTAAAAGCAAAGGTTTAAAAATGAACTATATTGATTTAATAATTTTAATCTTTGTTGTTTTGTACGGAGTTTACGGTTACCGCAAGGGATTTTTAAGAATTTTTAGCGATTTTCTTTTTTTATTCTTGTCACTATTTCTAGCTTTTATTTTAAAAGAAAAAGTTTCTGAAATTTTGATTCGTTTTATCTCTCTTCCGCCAAGTATTTTAAAAGTTTTATCATTTTTATTTTTATGGGCAATTTTTGAGATAGTTTTTGCTTTTTTAGGAGCTTTTATTTACTCCAAAATATCGGAAAAGTTAAGAGCTTCTTCTTTAAATCGCTTTTCTGGCATATTTTTGGGGGTCTTAAAGGCAATTATTTTAGCGGCAGTTATTTTAGTTTTTATTGTTGCTTTGCCTTTTTCTGCCTCGCTTAAAAAAGATGTTTTATCTTCCGCATTTGGTAAGCCGTTGGTTTCTTTTCTCTCGTCCGCTGAAGAAAAAGTTAATTCTTTGTTTGGTGGTGCGGTAAACGAAACTTTCACCCTCTTAACCATAAAACCGGAATCAGGCGAATCGGTAGATTTAAAGTTTAAAACTTCGAATATAAAGGTAGACGAAGAAACCGAAAATCAAATGTTAATTTTGGTAAATCAGGAAAGAACAGAAAGAGGATTAAAACCGTTAATTATGGATTTTAACATAAGAGAGGTAGCTAGAGCTCATTCTGCGGATATGTTTAAAGATGGTTACTTTGCTCACGAAAATCTTAAGGGCGAATCTCCTTTTGATAGGATGGAAAAAGCAGGAATAAAATTTTTAGTGGCTGGAGAGAATTTAGCTTTGGCTCCAAATGTTGAGTTGGCTCACCAAGGTCTTATGGACAGCTCGGGGCATAGGGCAAATATATTAAATCCTGATTTCGGCAGAATTGGTATCGGTGTGCAAGATGGAGGAATTTATGGTAGAATGTTTACCCAGAACTTCGCCGATTAGTAGCTTGTTTTTGCATAAGCAACTTACTGGTTCAAGGCGCAGTCAAAGGGTTACTAACATGACTAAGTTTTCGAAAAAAATTTTTATGGCGGTTTTTAGCGTTTTAGCGGGTTTTATCTTTATCACTTTTTCTTCGTCTTTTTTCTTTTTGGGTGATTTTTTATCTCCCCAAGATACATTAGAAAAATCCGATGTTATTATAGTTGTTTCAGGAGGAGAAACTTTGGAAAGAACCTCTGAAGGGATTAAGCTTTTTAAAGAAGGTTACGCGCCTTTTATATTATTTTCGGGGGCTGCCAGATCCGGGGATGTTTCCAATGCTAAATCAATGAAAAATCAGGCGTTAAAGCAGGGAGTTCCCAAAGATAAGATTTTTATCGAGGAGGAAGCGACTTCGACTTACGAAAACGCAACATTTTCAAAAGAGATCTTAGTAAAAAATAATTTTAAAAAATTTATATTAGTTACCTCTCCTTATCATCAAAAACGGGCCTTTATGACTTTTTCTTACGTTTATGGTAAAGATTACAAAATTTTAAATCATTCATCAAAGGATTCGAATTGGGAGAAAAAAGCTTGGTGGAAAAACAAAAAAAGTATTAACACAACGCTAGATGAATTTTCGAGGGTAATTTATTTATTAATAACAAAAAATTACGACATAAAAAATGATTAAGGACGGAAAATGAACTTTTTTAGGAAGAAAATAAAATTTAAAACCAAAAGGCAGTTCGAAATAAAAGACTTAACCGAAAAAGCTCAAGATTTTGTGAAAAATTCTGGAATCAAAAATGGAATCCTTACTGTTTTTTCGTTTCATACTTCGGCAACTTTGGCAATAAATGAAAAAGAATCTTGTTTTTTTAAAGACTTTGAAGAATTTGTTAAGAAATTCCTGCCGAGAGAAAAATATTATAGGCACAATGATCTAAAAATTAGGACCGAGAATTTAGTTTGCAGTCCAGGAGTAGAAGAATGCTTAAACGGAGATTCTCATATCCAGCATATGTTTATTGGATATCCATCGGTCACTTTAATTATTGAAGAAGGCAAAATTATTTTAGGAATTTGGCAGCGGATATTTTTTATAGAATTGGATCAAGCAAGGGACCGGGAGGTTTTGTTCCAAGTAATGGGCGAGTAAATGATTTATAAAGATTTAGTTTACGGAAAAATTGATATTAAAGAACCAGTTATTTTAGAGCTTTTAAAATCAAAGCCGGTTTTAAGATTAAAAAAAATAACCCAACACGGGCCAAGCATTTATAATAAATATTACAAAAAAAGAATTCTTACCCGCTTTGAGCATAGTTTAGGCGTTTATATAATACTTAAAAATTTAGGCGCATCTTTGGAAGAACAAATTGCCGGACTTTTGCATGACGTAGGACACGCGGTATTTTCTCATGCTATTGATTTTTTATTTGACAAAGAAAAGCATGAGTACGATAAGAGGCACTATAAAAAATTGATTCTTGATTCAGAAGTTTCCTCGATATTAAAAAAGTATAATATCAAGCTTGATAAAGTATTAAACGAAAAAAAATTTACGCTTTTAGAAAAACCGCTCCCGGACTTATGCGCTGACAGGATTGATTACTTTTTAAGAGATTTCTCATTATTTAAGAAAATTGACAGCCAAAAAATTTTGGATAGTTTAGCAACACATAATGGACAGATTATTTTTAAAGACAATAAGGCAGCTTTATATTTTGCCAATCAATATTTAAAAATGAATGCAATCTTTTGGGCGCATCCCTTTGAGGAGTTATTGTATCTTATAATGACTGATGTTTTTAAATTGTCTTTTAAGAAAGGTATTACTAGCCATAAAAATTTATTTTTAACCGAAGAAGATTTTTTGATAGTTTTAAAAAAAGCAAACGATTCAGTTATTAATCAAAAACTTAAGCTTATAGAATCTTTAAAGAGAAATCAGCTTATCATCTCAAACAATAGAATTCCAAATGGTTATTCTGTAAAAAGTAAAATTAGAATAGTTGATCCTTTGGTTTTGGAAAATGGCAAAATAACAAGATTATCAACATTGGATTTAGAATATAAAAATAAAGCCAACGATTTTTATAAAAAGCATTCTAAAAAACGGTGGATAGGATATGTTTCAAGTGAAAAGTTAAAAATTAAAAGTTAAAAATGAGAAAGACAAAAAATAAAAAAGTGGTTTGTGCGATGTCGGGAGGAGTTGATTCCTCGGTTGCCGCATATCTTCTAAAAGAGCAAGGATATGATGTGATAGGGGTTTTTATGCGCTTTTGGGCGCCGGACGAAGTCCCGGGAATGCCCTTTTGCGCTTTCGAAAATTTATGCTGTTCGGCCGATGCAAGGCAGGCTGCCGAAAAGACTGCTAACAAATTAAAAATTCCTTTTCATGTTTTGGATCTACGAGACTTTTTTAAAAAAACGATTGTTTCTTATTTTATTGATGAATATATGTCTGGAAGAACGCCCAATCCCTGCGTTTTATGTGGGCAAAAAATAAAGTTTGGAGTACTTTTTCAAAAGGCTTTGAAAATTTTTGAAGCCGACTTTTTAGCCACTGGACATTATGTGCGTGTTGCGCAAGACCAAAGACCAAAGATCAAAGACCCCAAATATAAATTATTAAAAGGCAAGGATGAAAATAAAGACCAGAGCTATTTTTTATATACTGCCAGCCAAGAAGTTTTAAAACATTTTTTATTTCCTTTAGGCGATTATAAAAAAGAAGAGGTTAGAAGGATTGCTAAAGAAAACGGCCTGCCATCCTCAACCCGAAAAGAAAGTCAGGAAATTTGCTTTGTTCCCTTCGGTGATTATAAGGAATTTTTAAAAACCCAAGTTAGTGAGAAAAAATTTAAAGCGGGAAAAGTTTTAGATACAGAAGGTCGAGAAATAGGCACTCATAGCGGTTTAGCTTTTTATACAATTGGTCAAAGACGGGGGATCCAACTTCGCCAAGGCTACGCTGGACAAGTTGGCACGAACAGACCGCCATTGTATGTGGTTGGGATTGATGCTAAAGAAAATGTTTTAATTGTAGGGGAAGAAAGAGAGCTTTATAAAAAAGAATTAGTTGCTAAAAATTTAAACTGGATTTCTGGAAAAACTCCGAAAGCGGGTGAAAAGGTTAAAGCCAAAATTCGTTATAATATGAAAGAGCAGGAAGCTGTAATTTATTCTCAAAATAATCAGTTAAAAGTTGTTTTTAAAAATCCGCAAAGAGCAATAACTCCTGGGCAATCAGTGGTTTTATATGCCACTTCGCCAAGGCTACGCGGCACAAGCAAAGATGACGAAGTTCTAGGCGGCGGAATAATAGAAAAAACTTTATAGTTATATACATCAACATTGACAGAAAAACACTAAAGCGGGATAATATTTTCTCGCTCTTTTTAAGTGAATGAGGTGATAAGGATGGTTAAATTTACGCAAGACAAAGTTAATGAGATTATTTTACGGGCTGGAAGCGGCATAGAGCTTCCTATCGTGGCTCAAGAAATTCTAACACATTTCATTGTTAGATATTTGGCCGCCTATTTACAAAAAGATCCTAAAGAATTAGAAAAAACAGTAAGCGAATTTAAAGATAAGCTTAGAGAAAAAGGCCAAAATCCCCATTTGGTTAAAAAAATTGAAGCTTTAATTATCTCTGAAATAAACCTACAAAAACAAGGCGCAAAGTGATGCTAATAAAAACAACAAGAATCACAAAGCGTCTTTTTTTATTTTGTCGTTAAATTTTCCTTAATTTATGCTAATATCTAATTATGACCGCGCAAGAATTACGAGAAAAATTTTTAAAGTTTTTTGAAGAAAAAGGGCATAAAGTTTTGCCGGGATCTTCTTTGATTCCCCAAGATGACCCCTCGGTTCTTCTAACTACAGCCGGAATGCAGCAGTTTAAAAAATGGTTTGCAGGGATCGAAAAACCAGCTTACCGCCGAGTGGTTACGCTCCAAAAGTGTGTTCGAGTTGATGATATAGAAGAGGTAGGTGATAATACTCATCTTTCCTTTTTTGAAATGTTGGGCAATTTTGCTTTCGATGATTATTTCAAAAAAGAAGCAATTGAATGGGGAATTGAATTTATTCAAAACGAGCTGGGGATTTCTAAAGATAAGATATCTTTTACCTATTTTGGCGGTTCGGACAATTTACCGGAAGATACAGAATCTTTAGAGATTTTGAAAAACATTTTAAAAATTCCTGAGGATAAAATCAAACCTATGGGCATGGAGGACAATTTTTGGGGGCCAACGGGCGACGAGGGTCCTTGTGGTCCGACGGTGGAATTTTATGTTGATGATGTAGAGGTTTGGAATTTAGTTTTTAATCAATATTACCGAACCCTGGAAGGGAAATATGAAACTCTAGACCAAAACGGCGTTGATACAGGTTTAGGCTTTGAAAGAGTTTTAGCTTTGTTGGAAAACAAAAAAAGTTTTTGGGAAACTGAACTTTTTTTGGGGATAATTCAAAAAGTAAAAGAGCTGGCAACGGAGAATAATGACCATTCTAATAAAGTAATTGTCGATCATTTGCGGACTGCCGTTTTTCTTTTAGCCGATGGCGTTTTGCCGTCTAATTTAGATAAAGGTTATGTTTTGCGGCGCTTGATTCGCCGGGCCATAAGGCATGGTTTGGTTTTGGGAATTGGCTCTCCTTTTGTTTCGGAAATTGCTAAAAAAGTTATAGAAATATATAAGGAAGCTTATCCGGAATTATCTAAAAATAAGGATTTAATTTTAGTTGAACTTGGAAAAGAAGAACAAAAGTTTAATGAAGCTTTATCAAAAGGATTAAAAGAATTTGAAAAATTAAAAATAGAAAAAGAAATTTCCGGAAAAACTGCTTTTGATCTTTTTCAAACCTATGGCTTTCCCATTGAGATGATTGAAGAGTTAGCGGAAGAAAAAGGTTTAAAAGTTGATAAAGAAGGTTTTGAAAAAGAGTTTAAAAAGCATCAGGAACTTTCAAGAAAAGGAGCAGAGAAAAAATTCAAAGGAGGATTAGCTTCAGGTGGTGAAATGGAAACCCAATATCATACAGCTACTCATTTATTACACCAAGCCTTGCGAATCGTTTTGGGCGACCACGTAAAGCAAGCCGGTTCTAACATAACTGCCGAACGGATGCGTTTTGATTTTACACACCCAGAAAAATTAACTCCGGAGAAATTAAAAGAAACAGAGGATTTAGTTAACGAGCAAATAAAAGCAAATCTTCCGGTAATTTGTGAGGAAATGAGTGTTAAGGAAGCCAAGGAAAAAGGGGCAATTGGCCTTTTTGAAGCAAAATACGGCGACAAGGTTAAAGTCTATAGCATAGGGGATTTTTCAAAGGAAATCTGCGGTGGGCCACATGTAAAAAATACTTCCGAACTTGGGACTTTTAAAATCACAAAAGAAGAATCCTCGTCCGCCGGTGTGAGGAGGATAAAAGCAATTTTAGAAAAATAAAATGAGCATCACTTACTTGGCATTTTTAATCTCTACAATTTTAAGCGGTTTGTTTTCTGCCAGAATTTACTATGTTAAAAAGAAATATCCTGATGATACCTCTAAAGAGTTTTTTAATTTTTTCTTTTTTGGGTTTTTGTATTTTTTTACTAGACTGTTCGCTATTTCTTTTTTCTTGAATGATGCTGGTATTTTATCTTTAAGTTACCTTGTGAGCCATTTATTTTTATACTTATCATTTTCTTTTATGCTGGAAACCGCCTTTTCTCTAAGTTTTCTAAAAAAGTATTCAAAAAGGGCTTTGTATGTTTCTATTGCGATTGGATCGCTTATTTTATTTTTTAATTATTTAAACCCTAATATCCCTTATTTTGATCATCAATATAATATTATCCGCTGGGGGACAAACCATCTGGTGAGTATTCTGCATATAATATATGGAATGATGGCTATTTCCGCGATTTCTTATATTTTTATCCATCAGGCTATTAAGAGTAAGCCTTTTAGCTTAAAATTATTTCTTGTGGGGGCTGGTTTTGCTTTTCTTCTTTTGAATATTTTAAAAAACTTTGCGAAAAGCGGTGCGGCTTTGTTTTTCTTTGAGCTAGTAATGATTATTGGAATCTCTATTATTGCGATTGGATTAACAATAAAGGAGAAGAATTAGATAAGTCGAAAATTTAGCAACATATTATATTGGTAGTGTGATATTAAACTAAAGTTCTTTAGATTAGCTTCTATTTTTGTTAGAATAAGTAGAGATAAACTTTTTGTGATCGGTATGAGTATATTAAAGTCATTCTTTCCAAAGACAAAAAAAGAATCCTATGCCACAGTTTTAGACATTGGAACCGAATTTGTAAAAGCTTTGGTTTTTAAAATAGAAGACGGCAAAGGGCATGTTTTAGGGGTTGGCCGGCAAAGGCAGGGATTAGAAGATATGCATTCCGGCGCGGTAACCGACATTGCCGGGGTTATAAATAATTGCGCTAAAGCTTTAGCCCGCGCTGAAGAGATGGCTCAAGTTAGGGCTGATCAGGTTGTTTTGGGCATTGCCGGCGAAATGGTAAAAGGTCAGACAACTTATGTCCATTACGAAAGACTTAGACCTCAAACAAAAATAGACCTCCCAGAGCTTAAAAATATTGTCCATAAAGTTCAATGGAAGGCTTTTGACCAAGTGCGTCAACAACTAGCTTGGGAAACCGGCCGGCAGGAGGTTGATGTAAAATTAGTAAATGCCGCCATTACCGATGTAAAAATTGACGGATTTAGAGTTACTAATCCTTTAGGATTTCAGGGGAAAGATGTAACTATTGGGATTTTTAATGCTTTTGCTCCACTGGTTCACTTGGGAGCTTTGCAAACTATTGCTACCGAGCTGGAACTTGATATTTTAAGTATTGCCGCCGAGCCTTATGCTGTTGCCAGATGTGTTGGCGGCTATGATTCCGGCGAATTCTCGGCCATTTTTATTGATATCGGCGGTGGAACAACAGACATCGCCATCGTTAGAAACGGCGGAGTTGAGGGAACTAAAATGTTTGCTTTGGGCGGGAGAGCTTTTACTAAAAGACTTGCTGCTTCTTTAAATGTTTCTTTTGAAAAAGCTGAGGAAATAAAAATCGGCTATTCAAATAATTTGCTAAATAAAAAATCTATGAAAGTTGTAAAAGAAGCTGTTGCTGAAGACTGCGAGGTTTGGCTTTCGGGAGTGGAGCTTTCTTTATCGGAGTTTCCCAATGTTGATCTTTTACCGGGAAGAATTCTATTATGTGGCGGAGGAAGCGCTTTGCCGGACATCGGCAAATATTTAGAAAAAGAATCTTGGACTGGTGAATTGCCTTTTTCGCGTTCTCCAAAAGTTAGGTTTATAAAGCCGCAAGATGTGACTTCTATTGTTGATAAAACAGGTTTTCTAGTTGATCAGCAAGACATAACGCCGATGGGTTTGGCAAATATTGCCATTGATCTAGCCGGCGAAGAAGAAGTTTTGTCAGGGGTTTTAAGGAAAGTTTTAAAAATCGTAGGGACATGAAGTTAGTAATTAGGCATCAGGCACTAGCTATAAGTATAATAAAAAGAAGAAACTCATGCCTTATAAATGGTAACTTATAACTAAAATTATGGAAAAAGAAAAAACAATTTATATAGAAGCAGACGAAGAAATAACAAGCCTTATTTCCAGGATTAAAAAAACAAAACAACCAAAAGTCTCTATAGTTGTCCCCAAGGGTTCGATTATTTTAGGTAGTATTGTTAATCTGAAAATGCTTAAAAAACATGAGAAGACGCTTGGAAAAGAATTATCAATTGTAACGACAGACAAAGTGGGGAGACATTTAGCTTCACAGGTTGGGTTTGAGGTCAGACATTCATTGGATGAACAGAAATTTGAAGACAAGAAGGAGGAAAAAATACCGGTTTCTCAAGCTGCATCGACCGGCCCGGTAATAAAATTTAAAAAAGAGCCAGACGTTAAAAAAATGCCAGAGAAGGAAGAGCCCGAAATTACGTTTAAAAAAATAAGCGAAGAAGAAGAGAAGGAAGAGTCAGAAATTCATAAAGCGGTAAAAAACCCTACTCCCAAAAAAGGTTTAAAAAAAGGAACCAAAAGGCTATTTTTAGGATTTGGAATCTTTAGTTTTTTGGTTGGCGTTTTAGCAGTTTTATTTATTTTACCAAAGGCAACGATTTATATTTCGCCTAAAGCTGAGGAGTTAAGAGAAGACATTCCCTTAGAGATAAAAACACAAGATAAGAAGGCAGATATTCCAGGAACCCTAATAGAAGTTACCGAGGAGACTTCTAAAGATTTTCAAACGACAGGTAAAAAAGATGTCGGCGAAAAAGCTAAAGGAACTATTATAGTTTATAATGAATGGGATTCTTCGGCGCAGCCTTTAGTAGCCGGTACGAGATTTGTAACTTCAGACGGGAAAATATTTAAAACAACCGAGGCAGTAAATGTTCCTGGGACCAAAGTAGAGGCTGGCAAGATTGTAGCCGGTACTTCCAATGTGAATGTAGAGGCAGGAGAACAAGGAGAATCTTATAATATCGGCCCTTCTAATTTTACTATTCCCGGTTTACCTGCTGATAAACAGGCAAAAATTTACGGAAAAAGTTCTGGGGCAATGACCGGAGGCCTAACAAAGAAAGTTAATGTGGTTTCCAAAAGTGACATTGAAGAGGCAAAAGCAAACTTATCCGATGATTTAAAAAATAAAGCCAAGGATGACTTAAATAAAAAAGTAGTAGGAAAGAAAATCTTAGAAGCCGCTATCCAAGAAGAAGTAGTAGAAGAGAAACCCTCTCTAAGCGAAGGCCAGGAAGGCGATAAATTTACTTTAACTTCCAAGAAAAATTTCTGGACTGTAGCTTTTTCGGAAGCCGAAGCTAAAAAGGTTATTAGTTCAAAAATTAAAGAAACTTTATCCCAAGATAAAGAAATAGTGGAAGACAAGTTGGAAAATATTGAATACAAGATTGTTTCTGTTGCAAAAGATAATTTAAATCTTTCTGTTTCTGTTACAGCTTTCGCCACCAAGAAATTAGAGCTTACAAAAGCTAAACTGGATTTGCCCGGCAAAAGCAAAGAAGAAGCACTTGAATACTTTAGGCAAAACAATGAAATTACAGATACCAAAGTTGAATTTTGGCCATTTTGGGTTTCGAAAGTTCCTCTAAATCGTTCGCGAATAGAAATAAAAATTAATATTCCTGGGAAATGAGTAAATTTTTGGGAATAGATTGGGGCGAAAAAAGAATGGGGCTTGCCATTTCTGATGAATTAAAAATATTAGCCAGGCCCCTAAAAACTATTGAAACAAAAAATATAAAAGAGCTTTTGGAAATTTTAAAAGAAGAAAAGATAGAAAAAATTGTTATGGGCCGGCCCAGAAATATGGATGGCAGTTTAGGCACTCAAGCAGAAAAGGTTTTTAAGTATTCTTTACAATTAAAAAAACTTACTAAAATTCCCTTAGTTTTTGAAGACGAAACTAACACCACCAAGGTTGTAAAATCAATGCTTATAAAAGAAGGGTTAAACCCTAAAGAAAATATAGACTTGGTTAATAAAAAATCTGCTCAATTAATTTTACAAGGATTTTTAGATGAAAAGAAAATTTAAAATACTGGCGATAGTTCTGATTTTGCTATTTTTAGCTTTTGCTGTCTTTTCTTTTTTCTATGTAAGGATTCAGTTATTTTTGCCCCTTTCTAAAGATCCTTCGGAAAAAGTTTTTGAGATTAAAGAAGGCCAAGGCGTTGTAGAGATTGTAGATTCTTTAAGTAAAGAAGGCTTTGTTGGCAATAAATGGGTTATTTTGGGATATTTAAAATTTAAAGGTCTAGGCAAAAATTTAAAAGCCGGTGTTTATCTTTTAAGAAAAGGCCAAAGGCCGGTTGATATTTTAGAAGAGATAATTTCGGGTAAAATAGCCTTAAAAAAAGTAACTATTGTTGAAGGTTGGAATAATAAAGAAATTATTTAGATGGAAGAGGATTGGTTAAAAAAGAAGAATTTCTCGCCGCTTTAAAAAGAGAAAATTGGAATTATGATTTTTTAGAAGGTTTGGAAAGTCTTGAGGGTTTTCTTTTCCCCGATACTTATTATATTTCCTATAATGTTAGTTCAAACGAAATTATTAAAAAAATGCTGGACAATTTTGATAAAAAATTGACTTCTGATTTAAGAGCAGAGATAAAGAAACAGGGGAAATCAGTAAAAGAAATTGTCACTTTAGCCTCTATTGTTGAAAAAGAAGTTTATAAAGAGGAAGATAAAAAAATTGTAGCCGGGATTTTTCTAAAAAGGGTTGTTTTAGGAATGCCTTTGGATGCCGATTCAACAATAAACTATATAACTGGCAAAAATTCGCCCATGCCAACAAGTGGTGATTTGGCAGCAGAGTCCTTATACAATACTTATTTAAATAAAGGTCTTCCGCCGGGGCCGATCTCTAATCCCAGCTTATCTTCTATTAAAGCGGCTATTTATCCTGAAGATTCTCCTTACCTTTATTATTTAAACAGGCAGGACACTAAAGAAACAATTTTTTCTAAAACCTTTGAAGAGCACCTAGAAAATAAGAATAAATATTTAAAATAGCCATATAGAGCCAAACTTACAAGGGCTTGACAAACAGGCGAGCTTTGCTAGAATTCTTTTTATATTTTTAAAAAGGAGACATTATTTTAGAATCAGACGATTTTTCTAATTTGCTTGAAAAACCAAAAACAAAAATCTCTCTTATAAATCTTTTTAAAAAACAAAAAACAAACTTTTCAAAGTTTAAACAAGCTACTAAAAATTTCTATACAAACGCTAAGTCGTTTGCACGAGATATTCTTTCAAAACCAACTAATTACATAATGCATGTAAAAGTTATTGGTTTGTCTCTTTTTGTTTCTATTTCTACAGCATATGGAAGTAATACTGTCTTTGTTCCTCATCAAAATCAAACAATTGGTAAAGTTGTTAGCCAAAAAGTTAACCCTAAAACAATTGCCCAACTGGCGAAAGTTACCAATGCTCCGGTTAAAATAAATGAAGACGTTTTAGAAAACAGCGCACCTTCCTTAATTTCTTCTTATTCATTTTCAGAAAATAATACCATCGAAAGTTCGGGCAGTTCTTTAGAATCCGGTAATGATCGTCAAAAAGTTATAAGTTATAAAGTAGAAGACGGTGATACGGTTTGGTCTATTGCTAAGAAATTCAACATAACTACAAACACCATTAAATGGGCGAATAATTTTTCGGATATTGATTCTATAAAACCCGGGCAGACTCTTCAAATTCTTCCAATCTCCGGCACTTTACATAAAGTTCAAAAAGGAGAGGGTTTGGGAAAAATTGCCGCAACCTATGGCGCAAGTTCTGCTCAAATAATGGAAGAAAACGGCTTGCTTACTGAAATTTTAGAAGAGGGAAAAGTTTTAATAATTCCTGGTGGAGCTAAAGCAGAGCCAAGGATTGACAATAAAGCCAAGGTCGCCGATAAAAAATCTTCGGAAAAGAATAAAAAGCAAGTCAAATTTGCAAATGTCTCTAAGGGACCGGATTGGCTTATTCGCCCAACAACGGGAATAAAAACGCAAGGGATACATGATAATAATGGTGTTGATATAGCTAATGCCAGTATGCCATCAGTTTGGGCTGCTGCTGGCGGTGTTGTAACTTATACAGGATGGGCAGGAGCTTATGGTTTAACCGTAAAAATAAAGCATCCTAACG
The DNA here is from genome assembly GCA_037442065.1 of bacterium. Taxonomy (GTDB): domain Bacteria; phylum Patescibacteriota; class CPR2_A; order CG2-30-33-46; family CG2-30-33-46; genus JBBIQZ01. The sequence continues at coordinate 28,682 of JBBIQZ010000005.1, forward strand.
GAGTTGAAACCCAATATTCGCATTTAAATAAAATTTATGTAAGTAATAGTCAAGCAGTTGGGCAAGGTCAGATAATTGCCCAGATGGGTCGCACAGGTCGCGTTTTTGGGAGAACTGGGATACATTTACATTTTGAGGTTCATGGCGCAAGGAACCCATTTTAAAAATAGAGAACAAGTCATCCTAATAACTAGTTATCAGATAAATTGAGAGAGGTCGAACCTCTCTTAATTGATTTAACGGGTTTAAAAATTACTTAGATTTGCTAAAATAAATTTGTTAACTGTTCATTGTTAACTATTATCTGGAATTGGAGGCGTGGCCGAGTGGCTTAAGGCAACGGTTTGCTAAACCGTCGGTGGTTTAAAAGCCGCCACAGAGGTTCGAATCCTCTCGCCTCCGCCAAGGTTCTTGTAGTCCGATTGTCAAATGAGATTTTCGAAAGTAATCCAAGTGAAAACAAGTTTGACAAAATAACACATTTTTTTGATAATAGAATAAATATTAAGGAGTCAATATGATAGAAGTTCCATTAGATAAAATTGTTTCTCAAGAAGAAGCGGCAGCCGATATCAACAAATTTATTGAGAAAGTAACTCAAGAAAAAACTATTTATGTTTTAACTAGAGACGGCAAACCTCATGCGGCCATCATTGATATTGACTATTTAGAGCATCTTCCGGAATTAAAAAATGCGGGCGAAACTAAACCCTTAGAAGAAATTGGCAAAGAAGAAACATTAAAAGAAGAGATTCCAATGGGTGGATTTTCGGAAAATATTAAGCCTGTTTCTCCGGAAGCCCAAGAAGTTCCGCCGGTCTCATCGTCTGAGATAAAGCCAGATGGAGAAAATTTTCTTGACGAAAATATAGGTCCGTGGAAAGGTAACGATCAAAACAACCAAGAGGCTCCCGAAGAAGAAATTCCCGGTACCCAAGATAAACCCAACGAACCGCCAGATTTACCTATTTAAAAGATCAAAAGCCACAAGCGAATATTAATATAGCAGGTGGCTTTTTAATTTGGTTATTTTATAATAAGTTTATGTATTATATATTCTTGGCAATAACACTGCCTTTTGTAGCAGTTTTTACTTTAATTGCCGGCATTAACGGAGCAGCCAGTATTCCTTCGCCTAAAAAAGCTGTACAGGAAATGGTTAATTTAGCAAAAGTTAAAAAAGGCGGTATTTATTATGACTTAGGTGCTGGTGGCGGAAGAATTTTAAAAGAAATTGCCATAAAGGGCGGAATGGCTGTTGGTTTTGAACTGGCTCCTTTAACTTTTCTTTTAGCAAGATTTTTTTTAATTCTTAAGCCCCAAAAAAGAGTAAGAATATTTTGGGATAATTTTTACAAACAAGACCTTAAAAATGCTGATGGCGTTTTTTGTTTTTTATCACCTCGAGCAATGGGTTTATTAGAACCGAAATTCAAAAAAGAATTAAAACCCAGGGTAAATGTTATAAGTTATGCATTTAAACTTCCAAATAAAAAAGCTGAAAAAATAGTTAGAATAAAAAATTATGCCCCCATCTATGTTTACAAATTTTAAGTTAAAAACGGCCAAAAAGACAAAAATGGATATGAAAATAGCGTCTTTAAAGATTTCTGTTGTAATTCCAGCCTACAATGAGGAAAAGTACATTAAATCTACTTTAGATTCGCTTAAAAACCAGACTCTAAAACCCTTTGAAATTATTGTGGTTGATAACAACTCAACCGATAAGACAAAAGAAATTGCCGAGTCTTTTAAAACCACCGTCATACATGAAAGAAAACAAGGTTATGTTTATACTTTAAATACCGGAATGATGAAAGCAAGCGGCGATATCATTGCAGTAACTGACGCCGATACAATCTTGGATAAAAATTGGCTTTGGGCAATAAGCGATGGTTTGAAAGAAAAAGATACAGTTGGGATAACAGGCGTTGTAATACCTGTTACTAAACATAAAATCAGTTCTTTCTTGGGCAGGATCTTTTATAGCCTGTTTTTACGAATTAATTTTATGTTAGGAAAGCCTCATTTAACCGGTTTTAACTTTGCAGTAAAAAGAGAGGCCTTTAGGGAAATAGGCGGTCTGGACCTAAAATATGAAATGAGTCCTGATATAAAACTGGGTCTTTCTTTAAAAAGGGTAGGCAGGGTAATGTTTTTTAAAAAAATGATTGTTTATGGTTCGATGCGCCGTTTTGAGAAAAAGCCTTTTTCAGCATTTTTGCAATACGCTTCAAGTTATTTTAGGACAGTTTGGCTTAAAAAAGTGCCAAAAGTTAAACAAGATGTAATTAGATAATGAAAATCTCAGTTGTTATACCAGCTTATAATGAAGAAAATTATTTAAAGAGCACTTTAGAATCGCTTAAAAAGCAAGCCTTAAAACCTTTTGAAATTATTGTGGTTGATAATGGTTCTACTGATAAAACAGGAGAAGTTGCTAAGTCTTTAGGTGTCAAAGTAATTTTAGAAAAAAAGAAAGGAATTGGTTTTGCTAGAAAGATCGGATTTGAAGAAGCTTTAGGCGATATTATTGCTACCACCGATGCTGATACGATTCTTCCTAAAGATTGGCTTTTAAAAATCAGCAAGACGTTTAAGAAAAACTCTAATATCATTGCTGTTGGCGGACCATACAATTTCAACACTAATAAATATAAACTGATTATCAAAATTGTAAGCAAGATTTGGATTTTTGGCGACAGGATTTTAAATTCCGGCAATAATATCCCCGGAGTAAATATGGCCGTTCTAAAAAAGGCTTATTTTAAAGTTGGCGGATTTAGGGAGATTAATTACTTTGAAGATTTAGATCTTTCTTTAAGATTAAAAAAAATCGGCAAAGTCGTCTTTTTAAAAGACTTGCTTGTAACCACGTCTTTTAGGAGGTATCAGGAAAAAGGAATTTTTAAGACTATTATTCGTTATATGAGTGATTATTTTAGGTTTATTTTTAAAAGATCAGAGATCCATATGGACGATGTGAGGACCAAAAAATGAATTTTCGAAAATTAAAAATTGGATTTTTTACCGATACTTATACTCCACAAATAAATGGGGTAGTTACTTCTATAGAAACCTACAAAAAAGCATTGGAAAAATTAGGTCACACCGTTTATGTCTTTGCGCCAACTCCAAAACAAAAAAACGATACTAAAAAGATAATTCGTTTTCCTTCGGTAAAGTTTATTTTTCAGCCGGAGATGCGCCTAGCTTTTCCTTATTCAGTAGAAGCTTTAAAATTTTTAGAAAATATCAATTTAGATGTTATTCATTCTCATGATCCATTTTCGATAGGTCTTTTTGGGATGTGGGCGGCTAAAAAATATAAGATTCCTTATGCTCATACTTACCATACGCTTTATCCGGAATATGTTCATTACATTTGGGAAAATCGTTTTACTAAGCAGCTAGCAAAAAATCTTTCCAAAGATTTTTGTAATAACTGCGATTTGATTATTGCTCCTTCTACAAAGATAAAAAATTTCCTTAAACGTTGGGGAGTTTTAAATCCTGTAAAAGTTCTGCCTTCGGGGGTGGATTTAGGAAAATTGGGCAGTCAAGCCGTTTCTTATTTTAAAAAGAAGCACGGGATTTTACCTCGAGAAAAAGTTTTAATATTTGTAGGCCGTTTGGGAAAGGAAAAAAATATAGAGCTTTTAATTAGAGCGCTAAAAAAAGTTAAAACTCCCGATGTAAAGCTTTTGATTATTGGTGACGGTCCTCACAGAATTAAGCTGGAAGAATTAGCAGCAGAAGAAAACTTAAAGAAAAAAGTAATTTTTGCAGGATATCTTTCTAAGAAAGAAGTTTTTAATGCTTATAAAAGTTCTAAGATTTTTGTATTTTCTTCAAAAACCGAAACCCAAGGGTTGGTGGTGGCTGAAGCAATGGCGTGCGGCCTGCCGGTTGTTGCTGTTTTTGATTTGGCGATAGCTGACATGGTTAAAAACCAAAAGAATGGCTTTTTAGTAAATTCTGACCCTAAAGAATTTGCCTCAAAAATAGATTTACTTTTAGGTAATAAAGATATTTATCAAAAAGCGGTAAGAAATTCTTTAATTTTTTCTAAAAATTTTTCTGCCGAAAAACAAGCAAAAAAACTAGAAAAAATATATTATAATTTGTTAAAATAATTTTTACACTTGATATAGATTCTGGGCGGTTAGCTCAGCTGGTTAGAGCGTTTGCTTGACGTGCAAAAGGTCACTGGTTCGAGTCCAGTACCGCCCACCATTGGACTCGTTTCGTTAGTCCATGGCTTTCGATCAATAATTTAGAGTATAATAAATTAAGAGAGGAGAAATTATGTTTATCGGAATTTTGCTTTTGGTAATTGGTGTTGCTTGGTTTTTAAAAGATCTAGGGATTTTACCGGCGGATTTAAATATGTGGCCGATATTTTTTATTGTTTTAGGTCTTTTTATTTTGGCAATGCGTTTTGGTTTAATAAAAAGAAGGGGCCATTTTTGCCATCACTGGGATTACGACAAAGAAGAAAAATAAATGCCAAAAGAAAATTATAAAAATTTTGCCATAAATCTTGCTAAAAAAGCAGGCAAGATAATGCTTGTTAACTTTAAGTTAGGGATGAAAAAAGAATGGAAAAAGGATAAAACTCCATTAACGATCGCTGATAAAAAGATTAACGATTTGGTAATTAGGTTAGTCAGAAAAGAATTTTCTAATCATAGTATTCTGGCAGAAGAAGGAAACTTCATTATTAAAGGGAGCGAATATTTATGGGTTTGCGATCCAGTTGATGGAACCATACCTTTCTCTCATGGTTTGCCAATCTCAACATTTTCTTT
>JBBIQZ010000006.1:0-22570 GCA_037442065.1 bacterium
AATGTGGAAATATTACCTTTTAACCTGTGCCGGCTCTTTTAGGGCTAGAAAAAACCATCTTTGGCAAATAGTGTTTTCAAAGAATGGGATTAAGGGTGAATATACGTCAATTCGCTAAATTTTTTGGGGCTAAACCGCGAACCTTGCGGTTTTTTTATTTCTTTTTTCTGTGAAACGCTTGATGTACTTCACGCAACTGTTTGTTGGTTATATGAGTATAAATTTGAGTAGTAGTTATAGAAGCATGGCCCAACATTGTTTGAACCGAACGAATGTCTGCCCCTCCCTGCAAAAGATCGGTGGCAAAAAGGTGGCGGATGCCGTGAGGAGTTATTCGTCTTAAAATCCCTGCCAACTTCGCGTACTTTTTAACAATCCTTTGAACGCTCCTTTGAGTTAACCGTTTATTTTCGCCTTCTAAAATTTCTTCTTTCCCCCGATAATTTATAAAAACCGGCTTAAAATTGTCTTTCCTTTTCTTAAGATACTCCGAAAGCCAACTAATTGCCTCAGCTGATAAAAAAACAATTCTGTCTTTTTGGCCCTTGCCCCTAACAAGAAATTCGCCGGTTTTTAAATTAATTTGGTCGCGATTTAAGCCGACCAATTCCGAAACTCGAAGACCGGTTGAAAACAAGGTCTCTAAAATTGCCCTGTCTCTTAATCCTGAAACCTTGGAAACATCAGGCCCCGATAACAGTCTGTCAAACTCATCTATCTCTAAAACTTCTATTTGTTTTCTTGAAAAATCGCCAAGTTCCACCTTTTCGGCGGCCAAAGTTTTAATGTCTCTTTTAGTTAAATATTTTAAAAAAGCCCTTATAGCTATGATATGATAGTTTTGGGTAATTTTTTTTAAAGATTTTCCCTTTTCATCAGTTAAGCGATTTAAAAAAAGACGAAACTTTCTAACGATATCTAAAGTAACATCTTTAGGATCGTTTATTCCTGCTTCTCTAGTAAATTCTAAAAACCGAGAAAGATAATGATCGTAATTTCTTAAGGTCAAAAAGCTTCTTCCTCTTTCAACCTCTAAATATTCTAAAAATTCTGTTTTTAACTCGCTTAAGCTTGCCATTTCCCTTGATTATATTATTGTCGCACAATATAATTATAAATCTTAACTATGAGAAAGCAAAGAAAAGATAAAATTTATGACGTTATAGTTATTGGTGCTGGGCATGCTGGATGTGAGGCTGCTTTGGTATCGGCAAAAATGGGCGTAAAAACCCTTCTTATAACAACGACGATTAAAAAAACTGCTACAATGCCTTGCAATCCAGCCATCGGTGGACCGGGCAAAGGACATTTAGTATCCGAAATTGATGCCTTAGGCGGAGTAATGGGACAAATTGCCGACAAATCCTTAATCCAAATAAGGCTTTTAAACAATTCTAAAGGACCGGCAGTTCAAGCTTTAAGAGCTCAGATTGAAAGAAGCGACTATCAAAAGTTAATGATTGCCATTTTAAAAAAACAAAAAAATCTCACCCTTTTAGAAGATGAAGTTACCGAAATTAAAAAAAACAAAAATAGAATAACGGGCATTAAAACAAAGTCTGGCAAAGAAATTAAAGGCAGAACTATTATTGTCACCACTGGTACTTTTTTGAATGGAAAAATTGTAATTGGTAAGGAAGTAATTAAGAAAGGCGGCAGAATTGATGAAAACTCTTCGCTGGATTTATCTAAAAGCTTAAAAAAGTTGGGCCTAAAACTAGAGAGACTGCAAACCGCCACCCCGCCGCGAATCGCCAAAAGTTCGGTTGATTATTCTAAAATGGAAGTCCAGCCGGGAACGCCGGGCCCTTGTTCGTTTTCATATCCGGAAAGAGAAGTTATAAAATACAAAAATCAAATTCCCTGCTTTTTAACTTATACAAATAAAAAAACTCACCAAATTATCCGCCAAAATATTAAACATTCTCCCATCAAATCTGGAATAATTGAAGAACACGGCCCCCGGCACTGCCCCTCTATTGATCGAAAGATAATTAATTTTCCTGATAAAAAAAGGCATCCTGTTTTTGTTGAACCAGAAGGAAGAAAATCCGATAGACTTTATCTTCAAGGTTTAACAACGGCAATGCCGCAAAATTTGCAGCTTAAAATTATCCGCTCTATTAAAGGTTTAGAAAAAGCTCAAATTTTACAACCCGGCTATGCGGTAGTTTATGATTTTTCACCTCCTTGGCAAATAAAAAATACTTTAGAAGTTAAAAAAATTCCCGGCTTGTTTCTAGCCGGCCAAATTAACGGCACTTCTGGCTACGAAGAAGCAGCCGCCCAAGGTTTAATTGCCGGTATAAATGCCGCTTTAAAAATCTCGTCCAGAGGGCGATCGGCCTTTGGCCGAAAAAGTTTTGTTTTAAAAAGAAACGAAGCTTATATCGGTGTTTTAATTGACGATTTAATTACTAAAGAACACAAAGAACCTTACCGAATCTATACTGCCTCGGCTGAATACCGCCTCCTTTTACGACGAAGTAATGCTTTAGAAAGATTAATCGATTATGGATTTAGGTTTGGACTTAAAAGCAAAAAAAGAAAACTAGAAATTTTAAAAAAGCAAAAAGAAATAGAAAAAACAAAAACAAGGCTCAAAAAAATAAATTTTAAATCTATAAATGCTTGGAAGTTTTTAAAAAGACCTGAAATAAATATTAATAACTTATTAAATCTTTTAGCTAAAGAAAGAGTAAACATAAAAATCCCAAAGGAAATTCTTAAAGAAGTAGAATACATTGCAAAATATGAAGATTATATCAAAAGACAAGAAAAAGAAGTTGTAAGAAACGAGGCTTTAGAGAACAAAAAAATCCCTAAAGTGGATTATGATTTAGTGCCCAGCTTAAGAAATTCCGCCAAAGAAAGGCTAAAAGAAGTAGAACCTAGTTCTATTGGCCAAGCTTTAAGAATAGCCGGTGTTACCCCGGCTGACATTTCCGCCCTTCTAATCTATTTAGAAAAAGAAAAAAGATTAAAATCTTTAACTTAAAATTTTAGTCTTTCTATCGCTTCTTTTATAACATCCCAGTTGTAGCCGCGACGGCTTAAGAAGTCAATTATTTTTTCTCTTTTTTTTAACTTCTCTAAATTGTTGTAAAGTTTAACTCGGCGCCCAGCTAAATCTTTGGCTTGTTCTACTTCTTCCTTGGATTTTATTTTAGAAATTTCTTTTTCTATAATGTCTTCTTTTATTTTTTTCCTTCTGAGCTCTAAAGATAATCTTCGTTTTCCTAGAGGTTTAAATTTTTTACGGTTCTCTACCCAAAGATGGGCAAATTTTTTATCATCTAAAAGGCCTTCTTTTTTAAAATAAGAAATTGTCTTTTTTATTTCTGAAGTTGGGTAGCCTTTTTCTTCAAGTTTTTCTGTAAGCTCCAAGACACTTCTTGGTCGAATTGATAAAAGTTTTAAGGCCTTTTCTTTAACTTTTGTCTTTAAGCTTTCTTTTTTTAAATTCTCTAAATCTTTTTGGGAAAGTTCCTTATCTTTATAGATCCCAGCTTCCACCAAATCTTTTTCTGAAACACCAACTAAAAACTTACCGTCAACGAAAACATTAAAACGACTTTTACGTTTCTTTTGTTGTTCTATTTTTGAAACCTTTGGCATATCACCTAAAACTAGAGGGAGAGTATTTTTCAAGAATGTTTTGAGGCGGATTTGCTTGGTATTTTCTGGTAAGATTTTAAACCAGAAAATAAATCCAGCCGAGGATTAAGCGAGTAGAGCCGCTGGAGCGAAGCGAGCGCTTCTTGAAAAATGCTCTCCTTAGTTCAATCAACTTTCTCTTGCCTTTTGTCTTATCGCTTTTTCCAGTTCGTTTGCAAGTTTCGGATTATCTCTTAAATATTGCTTGGCCGCTTCCCTGCCCTGGCCGATTTTTTCTTTCCCGTATTGATACCAAGAACCGGACTTAGAAACTACCCCTAGGGTGGTTCCTAAATCTAAAATATCTCCTTCGCGAGAAATTCCTTCGTTATACATAATATCAAATTCAGCCAGTTTAAAGGGGGCGGCCACTTTGTTTTTAACCACCTTTACCCGAGTACGGTTTCCGATAATATTTTCTTTATCTTTTATTTGACCGATTCTTCTAATATCCAAACGAACCGAGGAATAAAATTTTAAAGCATTTCCGCCGGGAGTAGTTTCGGGATTACCAAACATTACGCCAATTTTCATCCTAATTTGGTTTATAAAAATAACTGTGGAGCTAGACTTAGCAATAGCGCCGGTTAATTTCCGCAAAGCCTGAGACATTAACCTGGCTTGCAAACCGATAAACGAATCTCCCATATCCCCTTCAATTTCCATCCGAGGGGTTAAGGCGGCCACGGAATCAACAACTATTAAATCAACTGCATTGGACCTAACCAAAGTTTCGGCAATTTCTAGTGCTTGCTCACCGGTATCCGGCTGAGAGATTAAAAGATCATTTAGTTTAATGCCGATATTTTTTGCATATTCGGGATCTAGGGCATGCTCGGCATCGATAAAAGCAGCTACCCCGCCTGCTTTTTGAACTTCGGAAACTATATGTTGGGCTAAGGTTGTTTTACCAGAACTTTCCGGCCCAAAAATTTCAATTATCCTTCCTCTGGGAATTCCACCAACGCCTAAGGCCATATCTAACGAAATAGAGCCAGTGGGAATTACATCAACATTAACTTTTCTTGTCTCGCCTAACTGCATTATGGCTCCTTTGCCGAATCTTTTTTCTATTTGTTCAATAGCTCCTTGAGCTGCTCTTAGTTTTTGCGATTTTTCTTTTTCTTTCTCTTTCTCTTTCTCTTTCTCCATAATATCTCCATTTAAATTATTCTACTTTTGTGTTTTTATCAAAAACGACGCTGTTTTTAACTTCGCTCTCTCGGCCAAGTTTGCCAAGGCTTTTCCCATTAAATATTACTTCAGTTGAACCAGCATTTCCAGTAGTTAAAATAATACTTTCCCCCGCCTCGAAATCTTTGCTTGTTCCCGGAAGCATCACTCCTTCAAAATCCTTTTGACCGTCCTTTTTTATTGAAATCCAAGCTGTTCCCGGCCCAATCTTTAGAGTAACTTTTATTCCTTGAAAAGCGTTTTCTTCTGGAGCTGGCTGAGGAACGGCGACTTCGGGAATTTCAGCAATAATATTTGTCGTTTTTTCTGTTGTTCGACCGTTTTTAGGATTTCTAGCTAAAATTTTTATAGCATTAACTCCTTTTTGACCAATGGAAACATTAACTTTAAAATCGCCTTCTTCAGAAATGTTAACTTTTTGGCCATTGATAAAAATCTCCGCTCCCTGGTCTACTTTTCCGGTTATATCTATAAAATTTTTCTTGATAGTTGAATTATCTTTCGGAGACAAAATAGTTAATTTTGGCGGCGCCCCTAAAATAGTCACTTGGTATCCAATATAAGAAACAATTCCCAAAACTCCTAAAATTGCTATAAAAATAATAAGCGTCCTGGGTGTTATGATGATTTTAGGAGATTTAAAGTTAGTGGTATTATCAATTTTTTTTACCTTTTTTATATTTTTTAAAACTCCTTGCTCCTTTTCGTACAATGCCAAAACCTTTTGGGAAGCTAAGCCCAATATTTTAGCATAGCTTTTTAAAAATCCCCTAACATAAACATCGGGAGGAAGGGTATTGTGGTCTCCTGACTCTAAAGCTTTAATATATTTTTTACGGATTTTAGTTGATTTTTCTACGTCATCAAAAGTTAACTTTAGGCTTTCTCTTACTTTTTTAAGTTTCTCGCCTAAAGTTTCTGTAAGCTTAACTTCTCTTGTCGTAAATTTGGGAACCATAATTTAAAAATCCAAATGTTTAAAATTTAGACATTTTCCACCAGAGGTAGTGAGGCCTTTGGCCGAAGTTATTTGATGATATTCATTTGATATTTGGGCTTTGGAATTTGTCATTTAATTATTATATTTCTTCTTCAACCGCCGCTTCATCTTCTTTTATTTCACTTGTATCAGACACTAAAACATCTCTAGGCTTCGAACCTTCCTGTGGGGCAACAATCCCTTTTTCTTCTAAAAGATCTAAAAGTCTGGCGGCCCGGGCATACCCTACCCGCAATCTGCGCTGAAGCAAAGACGCCGAGGCCTTTTTAGCTAAAACAACCACTTCTACTGCCTCTTTATATAAAGAATCATCAGGGGCTCCGGAAGCAATAGAGGATTCTTCAATTTTCTTTTCTAAGATTTCCTCATTATAAGAAACCTCTTCTTTGCCTTTTAAAAACTGGGAAACCTTTTTTATTTCATCATCAGAAACAAAAACTCCTTGGATTCTTCTAGGTTTAGAAACATCAGAGGCCAAGTAAAGCATATCACCTTTACCTAGAAGCCTTTCTGCACCGGTAGTATCTAAAATAGTCCGTGAATCAATTTGGGAAGCTACCGCAAAAGCAATTCTGGAAGTTATATTTGCCTTAATTAAACCGGTTATCACATCAACCGAAGGCCGCTGGGTTGCCACTACTAAATGAATTCCTGTTGCTCTAGCCATTTGAGCAAGACGGACAATTGCTCCTTCAACTTCCGAAGCGGCAATGCTCATTAAATCGGCTAGCTCGTCAATTATTACTACAATATAAGGCATTCTTTCTTTTTTAAACTCTTGGTTGTAAGACTTAATGTCCCTTTTTCCGACTTTAGAAAATATTTTATAGCGTCTTTCCATTTCCGAAACCATCCATTTTAAAGCATTAACGGTTTTGTCTACCTCGACTACCACTTCGGTTAAAAGATGAGGAATGCCGTTATAAACAGTAAGCTCCACCCTTTTAGGATCAACTAATAAAAATTTCAAATCCCTGGGAGAATTTTGATAAAGTAAAGAGATAATTAAAGAGTTTATACAAACACTTTTTCCAGAACCGGTAGAGCCGGCAATTAAAAGATGAGGCATAGAATCAAGATTAACCAAAGAAGATACTCCGGCTACATCTCTTCCTAAAGCTAAGGTTAAATTTGACTTTCTTTTTAAAAAAGGTTCTCCGGCTAAAAGTTTTTTAAGCCTTACAATAGAAACTGATTTATTGGGAATTTCTATACCCACTAAAGATTTTCCTGGAATAGGCGCTTCTATCCTTATGGGATGAGCGGCCAAAGCTAAAGCTAAATCGTTATTTAAACTGGTAATCTTATTTAATTTAACGCCGGTGTCGGGTTTTAGAGTATACTGAGTAACTGTCGGACCGATATTTACATCAACCATTTCTACTTTAACCCCAAAGTTTTTTAAAGTTTTCTCAATAATTTTTACATTCTCAGAAACATTACCGCTGTCTGGCGGAGTAGTCGCCTCGGAAAGCAAATCCAAGGGAGGAAATTTCCAGTTTTTATCTTGAAGATTAGTGTAAGAAAGCTCAATTTCCGGACTTTCTTGCAAGGCTTCTTTTTTCTCTAAGGGTTTGTTTTCAGCCTTAAAATCACTTCCTTCATTAACAACAACATTCGGTTTATTTTTTAAATTTTCCTCTTTAAATTCAGCTAGCTTCTCTTTAAGACGGGAAAAAGAAGTATTGAAAGTTAAAAGAAGAGCAGAAATTAAAGTTCCTAAGAAAATAACCAAGGAGGCCCAAAAGCCAAAAATTTGAGAAAAAATATAGGTCGCTAAGTAACCGACATATCCTCCGCCAACTCCTGCTTTAACCTGCTCTATAGTTCCCCGATAAGCAAAAATCAGCTGGATTAAAGCCGAGGAAGAAACTATAAAAATTAAAATTCCTAAAATTGTTGATGGTTTTATTAAAAGCCTTTGAGGATACAAAAAACCAAACCCCACCATTACAAAAATGATCGGTAAAAAAAATGATGTTTGACCAATGGCAATTTTGGAAAGCGCATAAATGATCGAACCTAAATTGCCGGCAATATTTAAAACGGCTAAAAGAAAAACAATCCCTAAAACAATAAAAGAAACGCCTAAGATTTCTCTTAAAGTGTCCGGGCTTACCTCTAAATCGGTTTCCAAATCAGAACTGATTGGATAAAAAAGCCCCTTTTTCCTTCTTCGGTATTTTCTCTTCCGCGGAGACATACCTATATTATAAACTGACAACTTTAAACTGACAACTGACAAAACTTGACTTTCCAAAGCAGTTTTGGCTTTGCCATCTTTTTGGATATCACCACTATCGCTGGCAGTTTAACTGAAGCAAAAATTAATGGAAATACACCATAAATCAGATCGTTGACCAGATTTCTTAGACCTCTGGTCTTTTTTTATTGCACACATTTTGAAAATGCGCTTTTTATTTTAGAGGTTTAAAAAATGGGCCAAACGGCCCATTTTTTAAACCTCTATTACCACAGGTAAAACCATCGGCCGCCTTTGAGTATGTTCATACAAAAAGCTTCCAATGTCTTCCCTAATCTTAGTTTTGATGTAGGTCCAGTTTGAAGGATAAGTTCCGTCCTTTTTTTCTAGTGATTTTCTAATTTGGCCACGGGCTTTGTTTATCAATTCTTCCGATTCCCGCATATAAACAAATCCTCGAGAAATAATATCCGGGCTGTTTAAAAGCCGGCCAGTTTTTCTATCAATGGTTAAAATTACCACAAAAATCCCGTCTTTAGACATAACCTGTCTGTCTCTTAAAACTATATTTCCCACATCGCCGATTCCCAATCCATCAACCATCACATAACTGGTAGAAATTTTTTCTTTAGAAATTCGGCCATTTTGAAATTTATCAAATTCAATAACCTGACCATTATCAATAACCAAAACGTTTTCTTCCTTCATTCCAATGCTAATGGCAATATCCCCATGCATTACCAACTTATGTCGTTCGCCGTGGATAGGAACAAGATATTTTGGCTTAACTAAATCAACCATCAATTTTAAGTCTTCCTGCCTTGCGTGTCCTCCGGTATGAACATCCATTAGTTTGTTATAAATAACCCGGGCTCCTTCTCTAAAAAGATTGTCCATCATCGAAACGATAGAACGTTCGTTGCCGGGAATTGGCGAAGAAGACAAAATTACCGTATCCCCTCTTTTAATCTTAATGTCCTTGTGCTCGCCGGAAGCCATCCGCATTAAACCGGAAAGTTCCTCGCCTTGGCTACCAGTGGTAATGATTACAACCTCATTATCTGGCAGCTTTTTTGCTTCCGAAACATCAACCAAAACTCCTTTGGGCGTTTTTAGATATTCTAATTCTCTAGCGATTTGCACATTGTCGTTCATGCTTCGACCAACAACCGTTACCTTGCGATCATTTCTATAAGCGGCGTCAATAATTTGCTGAATCCTGGAAATCAAAGACGAAAATGACGCTATGATTAACCTGCCTTTAACCGACGAAACAATATCGTTTAAGTTTTTGCCAATTTCCCGTTCAGAAATAGAATGGCCGGATTTATCAACAGAAGTTGAATCAGAAAAAAGTGCCAAAACTCCCTGGCCTCCGTATTTTGCCAACTTTGAAAAATCGGTTGGTCTTTCATCCACAGGAGTATGATCAAATTTAAAGTCGCCGGTATAAATCAAGAGTCCAACTGGCGTATGGATAGCTAGCCCTAGCCCATCGGGAATATTGTGGTTGACGCGGAAAAATTCAATCCTAAAAGCACCCAGATGAAGCATATCTTTTGTCGGATCAACAGTATTAATTTTTAACTCAGAAGCTGTCCCAAATTCTTCCTGCCTTTTTTTTATCATTTGAGCTGTTAAGCGACCGGTATAAATTGGGACATTAAATTTTTGGGGCATTATATAAGGAATGGCTCCGGTATGATCTAAGTGCCCGTGAGTAATAATAACTCCTCTAATTTTGTCTTTTTTACTTTCTAAATAACTTACGTCCGGAATTACATAGTCAATGCCTAGCATTTCTTCATCGGGAAATTGAAATCCCATATCAACAACAATAATATCGTTTCCGTATTCGAAAACGGTCATATTTTTGCCGATTTCCTCGAAACCACCCAAAGGAATCACTCTTAATTTAGAAGAAATGGATTCTTTTAACGATTTTAGGGGTTGGTTTGATTTGTGAAATCTTGACCTTGGTCTTTCTAGTACTTTTTGCATATTTTTTACCTTTCGAGGTCTCGGTCTGCCGGCAGGCAGAAATATCCATCTCTTTACCGAGACCGAAGCTCCGTACTTACATTTTTAAGTCGAAGCTAAATCCCGACGAAATGCCTGCCCTAGACGGGTCAGCGGAAGTCGAGACGAAGCTTTTTTAGAGAATCAGCTTCTATAAATATTTTTTATAATCATTTATTTTCTTAAAATCTTTTATTAAAATATTTTTTGCTTTTGCATTATAAACAGCGGCTGCCGGATGATACAAAGAAAGGTATAAATTATTTTCCTTTCTAATAAACTTCCCGTGCTCCTTAGAAATCTTTTTCTTCGGGAAAAGTACTTCTAACGCCGTGCTGCCCAGCAACACGATTAACTTAGGATTTATAATTTCAATTTGGCTTTTAAGATAAAGCATACATGCTTTTATTTCTTCTTTTGCCGGTTTTCGGTTTTGAGGTGGACGGTGTTTCACTATATTCGTAATAAAAACATCTTCTCTCTTTAATTTAATTTTTGAAAATAAAAAATCTAATAATTTTCCCGCTCTGCCAACAAAAGGTTTACCTACTAAATCTTCTTTTTCTCCAGGAGCTTCCCCGATAAATAAAATAGAAGCTTTGGAGTTTCCGTCACCGGGAACATCAGAAATTTTTGTTTTATAAAGAATACATCTTCGGCAAATTTGAACTAGCTCGTCTACATCTTTTAAAGATTTGACATTATTTATATCTTTAATTGTTACCATCTAAAATTGGCAGATTTATGCCTTTTAAAAACCGCTCTTTTTCTCAATCAAAGCACTATATCATCTTTTTAAAATTATGTCAAGAGAAAAAATCAGCCTTTTTTTATAAGATTTACTCGACCCTCAGAATCAATTTCTAAAACTTCTACCTTCATTGTATCGCCAACTTTAACCACTTTTCTAATATCTTTTATAAATCCTTTTCCTAACTTAGAAACGTGAACCATCCCTTCTTGGCCGGGAAATAGTTCCACAAAAGCCCCGAAATCTAAAACTCTGGTAACCTTACCCGTAAAAATTTCGCCAACTTGAACTTCGCGAGTTAAATCTTTTACTTTTTCTAAAGCTTTTTTATTCGCCTCCGGATTAGCAGAAAAAATCATTACCGTGCCGTCTGGCTCAATATCAATTTCAACGCCGGTTTCTTCGATAATTTTATTAATCACCTTGCCGCCTGGCCCAATTACATCTTTTATTTTTTCCGGGTTAATCATTAATTTATCAATACGCGGCGCATACTTAGATAACTCTAAGCGAGGTTTAGAAATCACCTTAAGCATTTTTTCTAAAATTAAAAGCCGGGCTTTTTTTGCCAAACCTAAAGCTTCTTTTAGAATTTCTAATTTTATTCCTTGAAGTTTATTGTCCATTTGGATGGCCGTTATCCCATTTTTGGTACCAGCAACCTTAAAATCCATATCTCCAGAAAAATCCTCTAGGCCCATAATATCGGTTAAAAGTTTATATTTTTTCTCGTCTTTAGAAGTTACAAGACCGATAGAAATTCCCGAAACCGGACTTTTAATAGGCACTCCCGCATCCATTAAAGAAAGAGTAGAACCACAAACCGAAGCCATAGAAGTTGAGCCATTGGAAGATAAAATTTCTGAAACAACCCTTATGGTGTAAGGAAAGGCTTCCTTTTCGGGAATTACTGAAATTAAGGCCTTTTCAGCTAAGGCGCCGTGACCTATTTCTCTGCGGCCGGCAGACCTTAAAGGTCTTACCTCGCCAACCGAATAAGGCGGAAAGTTATAATGATGCATATACCTTTTGGTAGCATCTTCTTCCATAGTATCTAAAATCTGAACATCGGCAGTTGACCCTAAAGTAGTTACTGTTAAAGCTTTTGTTAGCCCTCTGCCAAAAATAGCCGAGCCGTGGGTCCTGGGCAAAACTCCTACTTTAATAGTTAAATCTCTTATTTGGTCTAATTTTCTGCCATCCGGCCTTTTTTCTTTTTCTAAAATATTATTCCTTACCTCTTGATGTACTTTATCATCAAAAATATCAATAGCTTCTTTTTGTTCATCTTCTTCCAAAAAAGATTCTTTTATTTCTTCTTTTATGGTATTTAAAGATTCTTTTATTTCCGATTTTGTCCCAAAAATAGCCTCGTTTATTTTTTTAGAAAATTCATCATTTATTCTTTTTTCAATTTTTTCATTAGGCGAGGCTTTTAACACTTCTATTTTTTTCTTGCCTATTTTTTGGGCTAATTCCTGCTGTAAGGAAAAGACTTTCTTGGAATTTTCTAAAGCAATATTTAAAGCTTTTAAAACATCTTCTTCTGTGGCCTCTTTAGATAAAGCCTCTAACATAACTGCTTTATCTTCTTTTAAGCTTACTACTAAATCAAGGGTGCTTTCTTCTCTTTCTTTGTAGGTAGAATTTATGATGAACTTACTGCCAACTTTTGAAATTCTAAACGGAGCCACTGGCCCGTAAAATGGAATTTCAGAAATCATCAAGGCTGCTGAAGCCGCTATTATCGAAACAATATCAGGATCGTTTTCTCCATCAACAGAAAGAACCGTTAGAACAACCTGAACGTCATTCCTTAGTTCTTTCGGAAAGAGCGGCCTTAACGAACGATCAACTACTCTAGAAGTTAAAACTGCTTCGTCGGAAGGCCGACCTTCTCTTTTTACAAATCGTGAGCCTGAAATTTTTCCGGCCGCATACATCCGTTCTTCGTAATCTACCAAAAGCGGGAAAAAATCAATTCCTTCCCTTGGCTTAGAAGACATTGTAGCTGTCGCCAAAACTGCGGTTTCTCCGATTTTTGCCAATAAAGAACCGCTGGCTTGTTCAGCCACTATCCCCGTTGTTAGTTCTAATTTTTTGCCCCCAATATCAGTCAAAACGGAAATTGGTTCCATCTTACTCCTTTTTCTCTCTGGGATACAAGGAAAAGTTAACGTTAAAGACTAACATTTACTTTACCCTTGGACCCCAAAAGTTTATTTTTTTAAATCTAATTTTTTTAAAATTTTCTTATACTCTTCGGGCTTTCTTTTGGCTAAATAGTTAAGTAACCGCCTTCGTTTTCCAACCATTTTTAAAAGACCACGGCGGCCGGAGAAGTCTTTTTTATGGGTTTTTAAATGCTCAGTTAACTGTTTTATATTTGCTGAAAGCTGAACAACCTGAACATTAGTTGAACCTGTATCTTTTGGGTGCTTTTTAACTTCTTCTATTGTTTTGTTTTTGCTTAATTTAACCATTGTTAGTAATGTAGCATATTTGTAAGATTAACTCAATATTTAAAATTTTAAATTTAAGGCTGGGGAGTTTGGGAAAGATACCCTTTAATTCTTTCTAAAATATTTTCTCTTGCCGATGATAAATCCAACCCCTTAACTTCAAACTGGCCTTCTTGTCCCCGGCCGAAACCCCCAAATAAGCGGCTTATCTTTTGCGCTTCAATATTTCTGGCTGTTCTTAAAAAAGCTTTTAGTGTATTTTCTCTCTCTACAAACAGCAAATAAGTTTTAATATCAGGAGCAGTAGATAAAAGTTCGTCTAAAACGCCGTTTATAATTTCTTTTTTCTCCTGATTTTCTAAGTTTAAAAAATCGTCTCCTTTAATCTCCGACCACAAAACCTTCTGTTCCTCATCTATTTTTATATCAGATAAAATTTTCCCCCAGAGCTTTAGTTTTTGATAGGATTTTGTTTTAAATAGATTCTTAATAACCATTTCGTGATCAGCCCCGGCAGCTATCAGCTGAGCAGTTACAGTTAAAGACTTGGGGGTTGTATTGGCATTTTGGAAACTTCCAGTATCGGCTATCACTCCCGTTAAAAGACAAGTTGCTACCTTTTCGTCAATCAAACTGGGATTCAATGATTCAATGATAGAAACTAAAATTTCTGCCGTGGAACTTGCTGTTAAATCTACGAAATTTATCATTCCAAAATAATCGTTTTCTGAGTGATGATCTATATTAATTACCGGATGATTATAAAAAAACTCTGTATTGGTATCGTAAATTAAACCTAAGCTTTCCAAATCTACCGAATCTAAAACAACAACCGCATCAAACTTAAAGCCGCCGTAAGAAAAAGAAACGTCATCCTTTTCAAAATTAGCTCCTTGAGGAGAAATAAAAAAATGAAGCCTGTTGCCATCTACTTTATAGCTTACTTTACCGACACCAGTTTTATCTAGAGATAAAGAAATTATAAAATCTCTGACTCCGGAAAAATCTTCCTTTATTTTTTCAATACCGGGCAAAAAACCAAAATTTTTGTAAGATTCTCCACAGGTAACAAGAGTAACCTGTTTTCCGGCTTTTTCTAAAATTAAAGCCAAGGCTAAACTGCTGGAAATTCCGTCTCCTTTGGCATTTTCAGCGGTGGTTATTAAAATGTTATTACTTTTTTTGATAAGCTCTAAAGTTTGTTGTTTAGGAGTCAATTCCATCAAATTCTCCAAAAAAAATTATGAAGGATTAAGAATATCATTCCTAAAATCAAGTGTCAAGAGCTTGTTTCTAAAAAATTTCACTTCAAACTTTTAAAATAAAAAGTTTAGATACCAATCAAGAATGGCCTGGCCGTAAAATAAACACAAGAAAAAAGAAAAAATAAGAAAGGGACCAAAAGGCAAAATATCTTTTCTTGTTTTTCTGCCCAAAGCCATTAACGTTAAAGCAACAAGGGAGCCAAAAATATAAGCTAAAACAAGAGAAACTAAAGCCAGTTTCCATCCTAAAATAAACCCTAATAAAAATCCAAGTTTAATGTCTCCTCCACCAACCCATTTGCCTCGCGAAAGAAAATATTGCACTCCAAAAAATCCCGAAAAAACTAAGGCCCCGATAATACCTTCCATAAAAATATTCAAACTAGAAGTCAAAAATATTGATAACAATCCAAAAACAAACGAAACTAAAATTGCCGGCAGTAAAACCACATCGGGGATTAAGTAATATTTTAAATCATAAACAAAAACAACCAGAAGCGAAGAAAGCAAAAATAATAAGAAAAGAAAAGCATAATTTCCTAAAATGGCAAAAAGAGGAAAATTTATTTTTAAAAGATTAGGATTAAAAAAAGTAAAAACAAAAACTGCCGTAGTTGCCAATTCTACTAAAGGATACTGCCAAGAAATTTTTTCCTTGCAATAACGGCACCTTCCTTTAAAAAATATGAAGCTTAAAACTGGTATTAAATCTAAAAAAGTTAGTTCTTTTTTGCAATTTGGGCACTTGGAACGATCCCAAACAATTCTTCCTCCGTTTTTCAAACGGTAGATTATAACGTTTAGGAAACTGCCAATAATAAGACCAAAAATAAAGATTAAAATAAACATATTTATGGTAATAAGGTTAAATCATTTCCTACTTCATAAACTGGAAAAGATTGATTTCCACCGTCAATATCAGCCGCGCCGTCAATATTAGTCTCTAAATTGGCATCAATCTCATAAAAATTATTAAAGACTCTATAAGAATAATTGGCACCCGTTTTAGGATCTTGGGGAATTTTTGGCAGATAATTCGGCACTAAATCTCCTAATGAATTAGGATACAAGTTATTGCTATTGTCCTGATACAACACTAAAGCATCCTCAATTTGCCTTAGATCAGACTTTCTTCTGGCATCCCGAGTTTTAGCTTGAGCGGTTATAAAATATACAAAAGCAGAAAGCGCTAAAATGGCAATGATTGAAATAACAACCAAAAGCTCAATTAAGGTAAACCCCATTAGAACTCTTGTAACAGATTTTCTTTTTAAAAAATTTTTCACTAAATAAGAAATAAATTCTTTATTTAGTATAACAAAAGGGGAGGTTTAAAGCCAACTTAAAAAGGCCCTTTTAAGGGGCCTTTTTAAATTAGATTAAGGCTAAGCCCGGAGAATTTCCAACCTCATAAACATTAGCAGCGTTACCACCGTCATTATTGTCATCGTTATCATTTGTGTTTTCTAGTGTGGCATTCAGCTCATACTCGGTTGAAGTTCCGGATACCGCATAAGCATATGCGCCTGTGCCGCCGCTTGAAGGATCGGTAGGCACTCTCGGCATATAATTAGGAACCAAAGCAGCTGTATTTGCAGGATACAAGCCTCCGTTGTCGTCAGCATACTGCTCAAGGGCTGTTTGAATCTGTTTTAAATCGCCCTTTCTTCTAGAATCTCTGGCCTTAAGCCTTGCTTGGCCTAAGTAGGAAATAACTAAAGCAGCCAAAATACCAATAATTGCTACAACTACCAAAAGTTCAATTAAGGTAAAGCCTTTAGACTTCTTTAGCATTTAGCCTCCTTGAATAATCTTTAAATTGTAAAATAATCTACCAAGCTTTCGACCAATAGCTTTTTAAGATATTATAACATAAGCAAATCAAAAAGTCAAAATTATAATTACATAGCTGATGCAAGCTTATAAATTGGCAAAAGAACAGCTCCTACTATAAGACCAACCCCAATTCCCATAAGCACCAAAAGTACCGGCTCTAAAAGCGTTGAAAGTACTGCAACCGCATTATTAACTTCATTATCAAAAAAATCAGCCAGCTTAAAAAGTATATTATCAACATTACCGGTCTTTTCTCCGACTTCAATCATATGAGAAACCATTGTGGGGAAAAGTTTGCTTCCCTCCAAAGGCATTGCCAAATTTATACCATTTTCCACTTGCTTGGCAACAGATTCTATTTCTTTTTTATAATGAATATTACCGATTGTGCCAGAAACTATCGTTAAAGAATCCAAAATTGGCAGGCCCGAAGAAATTAAAGTCGCTAAAGTTCTAGTAAAACGAGCCATATAAATGTTTTTGGTAAGCTTTCCTAAAACTGGGATTTTTAATTTAATGCTATCCCATAACTTTCTTCCTCTTTCGGTTTTTAAAAAATAGCGAATGCCAAAAACAAAAAGAACTGCTCCGACAATTACAAGGTACCAAAAATTTCTTACAAAATCAGAAGTTGCAAGAAGAGCCTTTGTAATTGCCGGCAAAGAAGCACCCGATTCCTCAAATAGCGATTTTAGCTGAGGCATAACAAAAGTTACAATCACTCCGGCAACCCCAACCATCATCGTAATTACAAAAACCGGATACATCATTGCCCCTTTAATTTTTGATTTTAAATCATAATCTTTTTCTATCTGGCTGGCCAATCTGTCTAAAACTTCATCTAGTTTTCCCGAAGCTTCACCTGATTCGATAAGTTTTATATAAATCGCGGAGAATTCTTTTGGGAACTTGGCTAGAGCTTGAGAAAAACTCACTCCGCCTTCTATTTCAGAAGCAACAGAGCCAATAATTTCGGCAAATTTTTTATTCTTTGCCTCTTCTTGCTCTTGCAAAATTTTAAGCGCTCTAATAATAGAAAGACCGGCAGTAATCATAGTAGAAAGTTGTCTAAAGAAAATCAGTTTTGATTTTAAAGAAATACCTCTTATAGATTTTAAAAAATCAAGCCCAAAAGAAGATTTCTTTTTTTCGTTTATTGAAACGCCCAGAAGGTCATATTTTTTGAGCATATCAAAAACTTGCTCTTTTGTAGATGCTTCAATTGTACCTTCTTTAATATTACCCTTGCTGTTCTTGGCTTTGTAAACGAATAAAGTCATATTTAGTGTAGGCCTCTTGCCAATTTATCAAAATTTGAAGGGTCAATTGCATAAACCCTTGCATCTTCTAATGTTACCTCGCCTTTCTTTACTAAATTGGCTAAAGACATATCCATAGAAATCATTCCTTTGCCGGCGCTTATTTGAATGATGTTGTTTATTTGGTGAGTTTTCCCTTCGCGAATAATATTTCTTACAGCCGAAGTAGCAACCATCAATTCTGAAGCTAAAATTCTTCCGCCGCCAATTCTTGGTAGAAGCCTTTGGGAAATAACTCCTAATAAACTACCTGCTAACTGCATCCTAATTTGCGGCTGCTGACGGGGCGGAAAAACGTCAATTATTCTATCTACTGTTTGGGCGGCATTATTGGTATGAAGGGTAGCAAAAACCAAGTGGCCGGTTTCGGCAATGGTTATAGCGGCAGAGATAGTTTCTAGGTCCCTCATTTCTCCGATTAAAACCACATCTGGGTCTTCTCTCAAAACCGAACGCAGAGCAACTCCCCAAGAGTGAGTATCTAAATGTAACTCTCTTTGATCAACAATGGCTTTTTTGGGAGTGTGGATATATTCAATGGGATCTTCTACGGTTATTATATGGCAGGCCTTTTCTTGGTTTATTCGGTCGACCATGGCTGCTAGGGTTGTTGATTTTCCGTGACCGGTTGGACCGGTTACTAAAACAAATCCCTGGGAAGGCTTGGTAAAGTCCTCACAGATTTGAGGTAAACCCAATTCTTCAATCGTTCTTATTTTTTGAGGTATTAACCTTAAAGCCGCACCTAAAGTTCCTCGTTGGTAAAAAACATTAACTCTAAATCTTCCTCTGTCTTCTAGCCCAACAGAAAAGTCCAGCTCTTTTTCTTTTTCAAAAACTTCTTTTTGTTCCTCGTTAAGCATTGCAAAAATTAGTTCTTCGGCCGATTCTTTGGTTAAAACAGGCTCTTCAGAAAGAGGAACTAAACGTCCGTCTATTCTAAGGGTAGGATGAGTTCCAACTATTAAATGTAAATCAGAAGATCCTCTGTCTACAGTCATTTCCAATAAAGATTCTATATTTGCTGCTTGGGACTTCTCTAAAGACTCTGTTTTTACTAATTTACTTAATTCTTCCATTTTAACTTGTTAACCTAAAAACTTCATCTAGTGTTGTTAAACCATTTAAGGCTTTTAGGATGCCGTCTTGTCTTAAAGTAATCATTCCTTTTTCTAAAGCCGACTTTTTAATATCTTCCGTAGATGCTTTTTGAGCGACTAGATCTTTAATATCTTTGTCTAGCTTTAAAATTTCAAAAATTCCAATTCGGCCCTTAAAACCGGTATTTTCACACTTACTGCATCCTTTGGTATTATAAAACTGTAATTTAATAATAGAATGCTTTATATGAAAAGGCAATGCTTCTATCTCTTTTTCTACAATATCTTGAAACTCGCTTTTTAAAGCCTGCTCTTCTTTGCAATGGTCGCATAATCTTAATGCTAATCTTTGATTCAAAACAGCATTTAAGGAGGAAGCAACAAGTAAAGGCTCAATACCTATATCTATTAAATTAAAAGGAGCTAGAAAAGCGCTTTTTGAATCCAGGGAAGCTATAAAAGATTTTTCTGACAAGGCTTGATGTACCACCATATCTACGGTTTGAAGGTCACGCATACCTTCTATCATTATTAAATCCGGCTCTTCTTCTAATATTTTTTTAAGACCAGATGCAAAAGTGATACCCCTTTTGGGATTTACCTGAGTTTGATTTATTCCAAAAATTACGCATTCCGGAAGGCTTTCCAAAGAAAAAATTTTTTTATCTTTCCCTAAAAGCTCTAACAAAATCGCATACATTGTTGCTGACCTTCCCGAACCTTGCGGCCCGGTTACTAAAATTATCCCATGAGAAGCATTTAATGCCTTTTTTAAAACTTCTACTTGTGCTTCGCCAACCCCTAAGTTACTAAGGCTGTAGATGTTGGGCGATTCGGCTAAAATTTCAATAGTTAACTTTTCGCCCTTGGGAAGAGGAAGTAGCAAAACTGCCAAATCCACTTTCTTGTTCTCAAAAACTATCGAAAACCTTCCTTTTTGAGAAATATTACTTTCTTCAGTTTCTAAATTAGCCATTTTTTTAATTTCTAAAACAAGATTTTTATAATTTGTAAAATTTTCCTTGGAAGTTATCACCAAACCTTTTACTTGGTAATAAATTTTAACCCCTTCTTTTCCTTCAAATTCCGTATTAATTTTAAAAGCGCCGCAAGACAAAGCCTTTTTTATAATTTGAAGAAACAATTCGGAATAATTAGAAAAAGGGGCCGGCTCTTTAAAGCCTTTATCTTTAATTTTCTCATAATATTTTAGAGTCTTATCAATGGATTCTTTAGAAGTTAAAAAAAGCTCAATCCCCAAGTGATTTTCTTTTTTAAAGCTTTCTAAAAAATCTAAAACCTTAGAATCTACATTTTCTAAGGCCACTTTTAGCTTTCTTTTTTCCAGTTTAAAAGCTACAATTCTTAGCTTTTTTACATCTTCTAGTGAAAAAAGTAAAAGAGGTTTAGAATCTAAATCCTCTATCTTTAAATCAATCTTGGGAATTCCCAGCTTATTTTTTTCTTCTTCTTTAAGCTTTTGCATTTTTGTTATTCTTTATTGCTTGCCCCAAAAAACCATATTATCAAGTTTAGCACCGCTTCCAATGTTTATATTTTGCTGACCCGAATCGTAACTGCCGCCCTCAACTTTTACAAGTGTTGGATTGACTCCCAAAAAACTAAGGCCGGAATAAACAATATATGATTTATTATCACCAATACCAATGCAGTTAAATTCTTCCTGCCCGGTAGAAATATCTCTTTGTAAAACTATTGCTCTTACAACCGTATAGCCTAAACCTCCGCTCCCGTACCTTGAATATTCAAGCTTAACCCGGTAAGTTATTGGATTGCCATTAGCATTGACTGAACTGGGAGTAAATTTAAAATTATTAGAAGAAATGGCGCCGGAATTTATATTGCCGTCCAACGAAACATTAACATCAGTTCCGGCTTTAGTAAAAATAACGCCAAAATCTGTGGAGCCGGGGGAACCTAACACCCCGTCAGCCATGCCAACAGTAAAACCGCTTCCCACAGTATCTTTATTTAAATTAGTTAGATCAAACTGCTGAATAATTAAAGAGTTCCCAGCAATATTTGAATCAGAATTAGAGAAAGCGTAATAGCCCCCTGATAAGCCGGGGTCTGTATCAAAAGTATTTATACTTTGAGAAGAAGCAGAGCTTATGGTGGTTTTTAATTTTCTAGAAGTTGTGTCGTTAGAAACGCCGGTACTTTCAATTGTTACTTTACCATTTAAATCTGTACAGGAAGTTGAATAGACTAGTGTAGAATCAAGCGAATAGTGATTTCGATTGGCTGGACAACTATTATTCTTTTTAATCTGATACAAAACCCATTCCATTCCGGCATCGGCGGCTGAATAGGCCCTGTTTGATTCATCAATGTTGGCTGAAATTCTTAATTCTTTTACCACCAAATTGGTCATCGTAAAAGCTATAACCAAAAGAACCGCCAAAACCAAAAGCGTCCAGAGCAAAACCATACCTTCTTGAGATTTTTTTAATTCTAAATTTTTAAATCTTAATTCTCTTTTCATTATTATTTGTTTGAAAATTAGAAATTGTAAATTGGAAATTACCGCGAAGCGGCTAGTAATATTGTCCTTTTAAAACTGCGGAAGTGGTCATTTCAATATTCCCTTGGCCGCTTAAACCTTTTTCCCAGCTCTTAGGTTCAGCTATTTCGCCTTGAATGGTAATAGTTAAAATAATCGGGATGCCTGGGCTTTCGGAGATTTCAAATTTTTGTATGTTTAGCTCTTTAGAGGTTAGATTTGATATTTGAAGCCCTTTTGTCATTTTGATAACCCCGCTATCTAATTTAAAATTAACATTTCCATCAGTTGGATTATCAAGCGTAAGTTCGCTAGCACTAATAGATGTTATTCCTGTTGACTGCCTAATATATCTTGTAATTGTCTCTACAGCTCCCCTAACATTTTGCTGGGCTAAGCGAGCGTCCAGGCTCCCCATATAAACTCTGGAAATATTTACATAAATATCTATAACAAATAAGCTAAGAAGGGCAAAAATAGAAATAGCCACCGTAAGTTCTAAAAGAGTAAATCCTTGACTTAGAAAATGAACATCTATTTTTTTTTGTTTATTTTGTAACTTTATCATCTTTTACTTAGATCAAACATCAAACATAAAACATTTAACAACTGGCCATTTTGCTTTGTACTGCTTGTTATATGTTTAATGTTATATGTGTGCTTTAGTATTTCCATTTATATAGCTCAGTTATGGTAGTATAAGTCTGATTGGGAGGCAAACCCTTGGTTGTCCATTTAAGAGTAACAGTTACCCTTTTCCCTTCGGATGGTGAAACTCCCTGTATATCACTTATATTAATATTTCTTTGCATTTGGGTAGCATTTGCTTCATTTGAACCAGAAGGAAAAACATCTACCCACTGAGAAGAAGAAGTCATTATCCAGATATCTCCTGATTTAGATATTGTATAATTGCCATTATTACTGAAAAAATCGCAATATTCATTATCTCTTATGGTTTTGATAGCATCTAAAGCTTCTTGGGCGGAATTTATGGCCATAGATCTTGTTTCCGAAGAAATGCCGTAACCGGTAATATTTATTAAAAGAATAATTATTCCGCCTAAAATAACGCTCAAAATCCCCATAGAGATTACAACCTCTAAGATTGATTGACCCCTGGAATATTTTGCCAGGCTGGCCGGTAGGCAAGTATTTTTTATTTTATATTTTTTATTCTTCAAATTTCTTATGGCTCCACGGAAATATTGCCCGTTTCTTTGTCTATATTAATAATAAA
>JBBIQZ010000006.1:22670-31200 GCA_037442065.1 bacterium
ATTGAGGCTATATAAGCTCTATTTTGAAAAGAGAACGAGCCGCCCGACACCTTGGAGCAATCCGTTTTTAAATATTGGATATCGGCAATTTCTCTATTTGCGGTATCTAGTTTTACAATAACACCCTTTGGAGGCTTATTATCGGTTACCTCAAGGCTTTGAACCGCTAAAACTTTAGATTGATCAAGTCTTATCTCGGAAACTAAATCCTGACCAGCCTGTTCTAATACAAGACTATTTCTCCTTCCTAGATAAACAGCAAAACCGGCTGTTGCCAAAAGAATAGCCATAATACCCAAAGCTACCGTAACCTCTAATATTGTAAACCCTTGTTTATTACCCATCGAGGCTATTATAAAACAGCAAACACTTCGAAGCAAAAAAATAGCCGCTAGAGCGGTTAATTTTTTCTATTACTATAACAACCTAAATTTGAGACATATCCTCAACGCTCCCAGGAATATTGAAATCAGCAGAACAATTAACTGAAGTGCTTGGCTCCGCTATAATATACATTTTATATTTAGCAGTACCATTAGAATAAAAGCATTGCCTACTCTCTTCTCCGGAAGGATCCGTAAAAGCAGTGGTATCTTGAGAGTTTAAATATCCTTGTCCTTTTAAATCATCGGCAATCTGTTTAAAGGATTGGTTTGAATAAGCAGGGTAAGTTTTCTTATTGCTATAATAAGATTCCAAGGCAGATCTTATAGAATTAGCATTTCCTCTCCGTTGACTATTTCTAGACTGTAGCCTAGCAGCACTAATTGCATAAATAATAATCGAAACTAAAACAGCGATAATGGCCATTACAACCAAAAGCTCAATTAAGGTAAACCCACTACCTGATTCTTTTTTAAATAAATTATTAAACATATTTCTTCCTAAATTACTTTTCTTCAGAATAGCTGATAAAAGACCTAAAGTCAAACGATAACTTACTTTTTAAATATCACTTGGGAAATATTATAAATTGGAGTCATAATAGCGATCAAAATTCCGCCAACTACCAACCCCATAAAAATAATGATAAAAGGTTCTATTAAGGTTGAAAGGCTTTTAATGGCATTATCAACTTCCTCCTCATAATAGTTTGCCAAGCTATCCAGCATATTATCTATCTCACCGGTTTGCTCTCCTACTCTTATCATTTGGGCAACGACCGAGGGAAATAATTTAGAATTTGCCAAAGAATTAGACAAAGACCCACCGCCTCTTATTTCGCTGGAGGTTTTTAAAACATCTTCTTTATAAATAACGTTTCCTACCGAATCGGCGGTTATTTTTAAAGAATCCAAAACCGAAACCCCCGAGCCAACAAGCGTTCCTAAGGTTCGGGTAAACCTTGCTAAATATATCTTCATTAAAAGAATTTTAAAACCGGGGATTTTTAATTTTGTTAAATCCCAAACTTTCCTGCCGGAAGGCGTTTTTATAAAATATCTTGCTCCCCAAACAAAAGAAACCAAAGCCAAAGCTATTCCCCACCAGAAGTTTTTTAAAAAATCACTTATCATAATCATAATTCTGGTAGCAATGGGAAGCTGACCCTTAAAGTCTTGATAAAGAACTGTTAACTTAGGGAGAACATAAACAAGCATTAACACAACAACGCCAACAACAACAACTAAAATAATGGCCGGATAAACCATTGCTCCTCTAACCTTAGAAATAAGCTGGGTCTCTTTTTCCATTTGAGTGGCCATTCTTTTTAAAACTTTATCTAAGGTTCCAGACTTTTCTCCGGCGGTAACCAAGCTAATATCTAAGTTGGAAAAAATTTCCGGATGCTTGGAAAAGGCTTGAGCTAAAGAAGAACCTCCTTCCACTTCGTGCAAAACGTCGTTAAAAACATCTTTTAATTTAGTATCGGTCGATTCTTTTGCCATAGTTTCTAGAGATTGAGTAATAGGCAAACCGGCATTTATTAAAGTTGCCAGCTGCCTTATAGCCACTGCTTTTTTCTTTCTGGAAACACCCTTAAAAAAAGGCACCTTTTCAAAAGAAAGCTCTCCCTTTTCAATATCCTTTATTTCAATCGGATAAAGCTTTTTGGTTATTAAAATTTTGGCCGCCGAAGATTCGTTTATGGTATCAATTTCTCCGGAAACAAAATCTCCGTTTTCATTTTTGGCTGTATAATTAAATTTTTTCATTTTATTTGCTTAAATATCTTTCTAGCTGCTGAATGTTTATAGCATAATTTTTAGCTTCTTCTAAAGAAACCTTGCCGGTTTTAACTAACTGGGCCAAATCAGCATCCATTGTCTGCATGCCTTGTTCAGCGCCAGTCTGGATAATGGTTTCTAATTGATGAGTTTTGGATTCTCTTATCATATTTCTGGCGGCCGAATTAATCATTAAAATTTCGGCAGCTACAATTCTTCCTCCGCCAATAGCCGGCAAGAGCCTTTGCGACATAATCCCTAAAAGAATTCCCGATAGCTGAATTCTTATCTGCTGCTGTTGATGAGAAGGAAAAACATCAATTATTCTATCTACTGTTTGGGCGGCATTATTGGTATGAAGAGTAGCAAAAACCAAGTGGCCGGTTTCGGCAATGGTTATAGCGGCAGAGATAGTTTCTAGGTCCCTCATTTCTCCGATTAAAACCACATCCGGGTCTTCTCTTAAAATTGTCCTTAAAGCTGAAGCAAACGACCGAGTATCGTAATGGACTTCCCTTTGAGCAACAATTGATTTTTTGTGCAGATAATTATATTCAATAGGATCTTCTACGGTTATTATATGGCAGGCCTTTTCTTGATTTATCTTATCAACCATTGCCGCCAAAGTGGTTGATTTTCCTGAACCGGTTGGACCAGTTACCAAAACTAAACCTTGGGCATTCTCGGTAAATTTTTGGCAGATTTTGGGTAAACCTAATTCCTCAATACCTCTAATTTTTAAAGGAATAAGCCTTAAAGCCAAGCTGATGTTCCCTTTTTGATGATAGGCATTTGCTCTAAAACGAGCTAACTCGCCGTAGCTAAAAGAAAAATCCAATTCCTTATCTTTTAGGAGAATTTCTTTTTGCAAATCATTTAAAATGGCGAAGGTGAGGTTTTTAACATCTTCCTCCTTAAGCGGACCATATTGAATTAATGGCTTTAAATAGCCATCAACACGAAGAGTCGGCGGTACTCCAACGGAGAGATGCAAGTCAGATGCATCCTGTTTTAAAACTTCTTCTAATAGTTCTTCTATTTTCATTTCAGTCTCTTGCTACCCTTAATACTTCTTTTAAGGTTGTAATTCCGGCTAATGATTTAAAATAACCGTCTTGCTTCATAGTAATCATTCCTTCTAAAACAGCAGTTTTTTGGATCTCGTCGGAAGTGGCATGAGTTAAAAGTAGTTTACCCATTTTTTCACTTATTTGAAAGACTTCAAAAATTCCGATTCGACCAGAAAAACCCGTGTGTTTGCAATCCTCACATCCCTTACCATGATAAAGAGTAAAGGAGGGATCGTCGGCAAAAGGTAAACCTTTGTATCCTAAATAATCAAATTTTTGGGAAGCTTTAGGATCGCCTTTTTTAGGAAGAAGACTTCCAACAGTTGATCTTATAGAATCTATTTCATTTTCCGAAGGTTTATAGCTTTCACGACACTTAGGACATATTTTTCTCACCAATCTTTGTCCCATTACCGTATTTACTGTAGAAGCAATAAGAAAAGGTTCTATCTTCATATCCAAAAGACGGGGAAGGACGCCGGAAGCTGTATTTGTATGAAGAGTTGATAAAACCAAGTGGCCGGTTAAAGCGGACTGCACAGCTAAGTCGGCAGTTTCTTTATCTCTTATTTCTCCAACCATAATAATGTTAGGATCTTGCCGAAGAATAGATCTTAGCCCAGAAGCAAAAGTAAGGCCTATTTTAGGATTAATTTGGATCTGGTTTAATCCTTCAATATTATATTCCACCGGATCCTCCAAAGTAACAATATTTACCTCAGTAGAGTTTAATTTCCCCAAAACTGCATAAAGAGTGGTTGATTTACCAGAACCGGTCGGCCCAGTTGATAAAATCATCCCCCAGGGCCTTTTAGAGCCTTCATCAACCAACTTATAAGCATGCCCGGTTAAGCCTAAATTTTCTAAATTTATAACACTTTCTGATTTATCTAAAAGACGAATCACCACTTTTTCGCCAAATATTATGGGCGAAATAGAAACACGTAAATCAATCTCCCGATTATTTATATTAATTTGAAAACGGCCATCTTGAGGAACTCTGTGTTCGTCAATTTTTAAGTTTGAGAGAATTTTAATCCTAGAAATTAAAGCCGCGTGGATATGTTTAGGCAAAGTCATAATACTTTGAAGAATACCGTCAATTCTATAACGAACCTTTACATCCTTTTCCCGAGGCTCTATATGAATATCAGAAGCCCGCGACTTAACCGCATATTCCAAAATAGTATTAACAGCCCGAGTTATGGGAGCGTCCTGAATAATCTTTTTCATTTCCTCGGGAGCTTTTTCGGTTTCTTCCTTGCTTTTAACCTCTGTTGGAACCTGCTCCACGCCTTTTAGGGCATCTTGCAGCTCTGTTTGGTAATCATCATATTGAGAAATTACATATTGAATACTTCCCTTAGAAACAATATAAGGGATAACATAAAGACCTGTTTTTTTCTCTATAAAATCAATCACCTGAACATCATAAGGATCAACCATTGCTACTTTTATTTGCCCGCCGGAAATTTCAAAAGGAACAACCGAATGTTTTTCGCAATAATCTTTGTTTAAAAACCTTAAAGTTTTTGGATCAATTCTTTGTCCGGTTAATTTTATATAAGGAACTCCCGAAGATATCGCTTTAGTTTTAATAATATCTTCTTCTCCCAAAAGGCCTTTTTCTAAAAGTAAATTTTCTAAGGGTCTTCCTTCTTTAATGCTTTCAACTTTAATTGATTCTAGCTGTTCCGGCGTTAAAACCTTAAGCTCGGTCAATAAATTCTCAAATTTTTTTTGATCTTTTACTAACATTTTAAATTTTAAAAATCGAAGCTATTCCCCTAAGATAAACGGATTAGCTTTACCAAGATTAGAAGGTTCTGGCAAACCATAATCAGTAAATTCTTTAATCTTACCAAGAGTATCTTCATCTATATTGCTGTTAAAGGGAGTTATTTGTTTTTCCTCGGTTTTGGAAGAAGAGGCTTTCTTTTGGGGGAAAAAACTTTGAATAATAAAAACTGAAGCGGCCACAAGTATAATAATTGAGACTAAAACGACTATTGTTTGAGTTAATTTACTATTCATTATTAACCCCATCCTTTTTATAAAAAGCGCTTAAGTAAACTGTTATGTCTAAGTTTTGACCTTCTTTTTGCTTAATTTCAACTCCTTTTATATTTAAAATGCTTAAAGCCTTTTCGGAATTTGTCAAAAAGTTTTTAAAACTATCGTAATTTCCCTTTAAATTTAGGGCATAATTTAATTCTGAAACATCTGCTGGCAGGAATTCACTACTGCTACTTGAAGCCGAACCGGAAGAAAGCAAAGAAGGCATTTCTTTTTCTGAAAGTGAATCAAGATAGAGCCCTGAACTAGAAGCTAACGTTTCAAATTCTAAAAAAAGGCGATCTTTATCCTCGGTTTCCGGTATAGCAGCCGAAACGATTTTTTGATCCTCTTTTAATTCATTTTTCTTTGATGAAAGCTCTTTAAGTTTATCTTCTTTATCTTTTAAAATATTTAGATCAGCTCTTTTCTGCTCTAAAACCTTTTGCTGATTGCTATTTTCTAAAAGCAAAGGTTTTATTAAGAAGAACCCTAGCAAAACAACAGCAACCAAAGAAATTAAAACTGCAAAAATGGCATAGGAAGAATTTTTAAGCTTCAATTTATCTTCCATACATCCTCCGAAAAGTTAGCTTTTACATCAAACATATAATAAGTATTTAAGCCTTTAATTTCTTTTGAATAGTTAGAAATTTCAATATCGCTAAACAACTTAGTTTTTTGCGCTTGGTCTCCGTTGCCTTTTGAAATACCAAAATTTTTAAGCGATACAATGAATTCGGCGACTTTTTCTACGGAAATAGTTTTGGTTTTAAAAGTTATTTGAGTTTTGCTGCTGGTAATATCGGTTAAAAAAGTCTCTTTAGGCATTAAAGCTTCTATTTCTTTATAAAGATTTCCCCATTTAGGACGGGTGTCCAAAATCTGTTTAGTGTCATTAAGGCCCGAAACAACCGCAGTAATACTTTTTTCTAAATCGGCGTATTGGTTGATGCTTCCTTGGGTTAAGGCAATTGATTTATTTAAATCATTAATAGTATTTCTTTGAATAGCATTCATTACATACAAAACGGTTGCTAAAATAGCTACCGCTCCTATTAAAAGCCCTGAAAAAGAATACGCTAAAAAACTAGCTTTCTCTTGTTTTTTCTCTTGCTCTTTTGATTTAGGAAGAAGATTTATTTGCATCTTATTACCTCTTAGCTAAGCCAACAGCAGTTGAGTAGCTTGCATAAGTATCAGCTAAATCCTGAGCAACCGAAGGAGGATAAGAAATACTTACCCAAGGAGTACCGATTTGAACATCCATTTCCAAAATAGTGGAAAGGTAAGAAGGAAGTTCTGGTAAACGAGCGCTTCCGCCAGAAAGAATAATTTTCTCTACACTCTCACCAAACTGCTCCCCAAAAAATTTCATCGACCTTTTTATTTCTTCTACAATGCTATTTAAAAGCGGTTCTAAAGTTTTAAAGATCTCTCCCTCCAGTTTTTCTTGAGTTAGGCCGAATTTTCTTTTAAACTGCTCGGCTTGGTTTAAATCTAATCCTAAGTTTTGCGAAATTGCTCTAGTAAAAGAATAACCAGCTTGCGGTAAGCTTCTGGAATGAAACAACACCTCGTCGGAAACAATAGCAATTTCGGTCGTTAGGGCACCAATATCAACTATCATAGCCTTTACGCCTTTTGTTGCCCCTAAAGAGCGACTTAAAGCAATAGGAGTAGTTTCTATTGATAAAACCGAGAGACCGGCAGCTTCGGCAATTTTTGCTATATGCTCAACTTTTTCATTGGGGGCGGCCACAATTAAAACAGCCATTTCTGTACCGTTTCCCACTTTAGAGCTTATAAGCTGCCAACTTATCCTAACCTCGTCTATTTTTAAAGGAATATTTTGCTCTGCTTGCCAAAAAACAGCCTTCTCTATTTCCGAAGAAGACATTTGCGGCATTTTAACCACTGTGGTAAAAACAGCCGAGCCAGGAAGAGAAACGATAACTTTTTTAGCGCTCTCCTTGCAGTCGTTCATTAACCTTTTAATAATCTCGGCTAATTGTTTTATATCTAAAGGACTATCGCTTTGAGACAAACCGATAGGAATGTTTGCCCCGCCATAGCTTATTAAATTATAACGGCCGGAAGAATGTTTGAATTTAACCAGTCTTACAGATGACGATCCTATATCAAGGCCAAAAAAATCTTTTTCTCCTCCAAAAATTGCCAAATTTTTACTCCCGAAACCTCGGAATATTCATTCCTTGCCGAGGTTGAGGCCCGCCAAAAACTGGAAGTGAGGACGGGCGAGATTAATTATGAATTTTTCAACTGGGATGAATGATAAAAGAAGATGTTCAAGATCCGAAAAAAGAATATTATCTCTTTAAAAAATAACATAAAGCAGGCTAAAAGTAAATCTTTAGTACCCCGCCAAAAGGCGGGGCACTGAATTTTAAATTAACTTGGTTTTAAATACCTAAAACTTAAGGAGCTACTTCCTGCTGATTTTGGTTTGTCCATGCTTTAACATCTATGGTTGCCGATGCTGGACAATTAGCCGTAGGAGTTTGGATATCACTTACTCCAGAGACCATTGCCGTATAATTATTTTTATCCGCATAAGTATGCTTTATTTGATTAGAGGTAGTGTTAGACGCTGTTTGTCCGTCGCCAAAATCCCAATTATATTTTATGGCATGCCCCCAAGAATCTACTATGTTTGCCGTAAATTCTACTACCAAAGGCATAGTTCCCGACTGCGGCTTAGCGCTAAGCGAGTTACAAACAATTTCGTGCGGTTTAGTAACTGTAATATTAACAACATTGGTCGTAGCTTGAAGAGTATCCCTTTCAGCAACCGCCTTTACATTATATGTTGTTTGAGGATAGGTTCCATCAAAACCACACTTTGTAGTACTTTGGGGGTTAGAATTTGTAGAATTATATCTGGCGCATTCTTTATAGCTAGAATCTGGTTCTGTGCTCTTCTTCTTATAGAAGATCCAATTATAAGTTCCGCTTAATCCTGTGCTTGTGGCTGTTGCCGTTAAAGTTGGGGATAATGTATCAGCTGTTCCACTGGTTGGATTAGCTGTTAAAGTAGCTGTAAGATTCTTAATATTGTTAATTAATTTTACCGGCTCCCAATCAGAAAGATTACCGTGACCGCCATTATCAATACCAGCACCGGCATTGTAATAATTATCAATCCAATCAATATACGCCGTGTTATCGATAGTGCGAGAATCGGGCGAGGCGCCGATTACCCCTGCAAAATAATTT
>JBBIQZ010000006.1:31221-32894 GCA_037442065.1 bacterium
TCTATATTCTATAGTTACTGCTTTTCCTGAATCTAATGTACCCTGCCATAAAGTACTGTTTTCGTCCCTTTTATAATTGCCATTTTTGTCTTTGATATTATATTTTATTTTACCGACTATTTCGTATTTCTTCATTACTTTTCCGCCGCTATAACGTGTATTGTCGCCGAAGTCATCCCTTATTCTAAACTCTGCAGCCTTGTTACCCTCATTTTTTGCTTGAGTTTCAAAAACGAAATTTTCGCCATCGTCGGC
This sequence comes from bacterium, assembly GCA_037442065.1. GTDB lineage: Bacteria > Patescibacteriota > CPR2_A > CG2-30-33-46 > CG2-30-33-46 > JBBIQZ01. Next base: position 31,477 of record JBBIQZ010000006.1, read on the forward strand.
AACATCTACTTTTCTATAAATCCCTTGTTTTTGATCAGCTTCACCTGTATTTACAGAATCGCTTCTAATCCCTTTGTATTTCAAAACTATATTTGGTTTAGGAGTAGGCGTTAAAGAAACATTTAAATTGAAAATTCCTGAGCCCTTCCGTGGATTAAATCCTGCAATTGCATAATCTTGCTGAAAAGTATTATAGCCGCCTTTAGAGGCTGTAAGTCTCCAAGGAGCTCCTCCTCCCCAACCACAATTAACAAAAGTATCTAATCCATTGGTTGCTCCGAATTGGTAATAACCAGGGAGATTTCCAGACGGTTTCATATTTCCACCCGTGGGTGTTGTTACAGATGCAGATTTTGATCCGCACCAACCATGGCTCGAGGTAGATAAGTCAGGACATTGGTTACCAGAACCTGTATTCGTTACATTTACGTTAACACCAGATAGTTGAGCTCCGGTTACAGCATCGGTTACCAAACCATACCAGGCTACACCGTGAGAATTAGCACAATCAGCGCAAGAAGTTGCTTTAGCAGTGCCAATGAATCTGGTTTTAAATTCCTCCCATAAACCTGTTTTACCCGAAGCTTCAGGAATGTAAACCTTAATTTTTAAAGTAGCTTTTGCATCTTTTAAGAATTCATCCCAATTACTAAAACTGCCTGAAGTAATATCGGTTAGCTTATAGATTGCATAACCCCCTTGCGATTGAATAAGGCCTGAAGTTTCCCCTTGTTTTAATGACCAGATAGCATTTTTATCCTCATCTGAAAAAGGAGCATCCTTATTGATTTTGAAGTATTCGTTGGTTCCTAGAAGAACTTTAGCTGTTGGCCTCTCAAAATCAGCTAACTTTGCCACTTCATCAAAACCAATCGATTTTACCTTCTCTTCGTATTCTTTAGCTTTTTGGGAAGCTAGTCTTTCTATTTCTTCTTTTGTAATATTTGGATCATTCTCATGACCAGTCGTATCGCTCCTTACAAAGAGAGATTTAACGCTTCTTAAAGAAACTTCTTTAGCTTCTATTTTATCTTTTAAGAGTCTTCCTCTAATACTTGCTTTTACATCTTCATCGCTCCAACCGTAAGCAGCCTGGATTGTTCTCTCGTATTCTTCTTTATCTTTGTAGGCTTTGATTATTTTATCTTGTTCTGCCTGAACTTCAGAATCCGAAACCGAAACTCCAAGTTCTTTGGATTTAATATCTAAAATTTTCTCCTCGATCATTTTATCGAGGGTATCTTTTTTAAGAGTCTCTAGTTTCTTATTTAAATCGTCTTCGTTATCTTTGTTAGCAGCTCTAACTGCTCCTTCTTCTTTTGGAAGACGGGCTTCAAACTCATCTTTTGTTATTACTTCTTTGCCAACTCGGGCAGCAATTTTACTATTTTCTAAATAGGTGTATGCTCCGATAACAA
>JBBIQZ010000007.1:0-29357 GCA_037442065.1 bacterium
TTTTAAGGCAAAAAAAAAAGACCACTGAAGTGGTTAAGCTAAAAATGGTTGTTAAATTTATTCATCAAAAAGTAAAACGTCTAACGCAAGGAATGCAGGGACTAATACTAGTGCAATAACAATGATGAACCATTGTCGGGATGAAATACCCACAGCCAAAAGAAAAACTGCTAGAGAGCCATAAAGCCATCCTATTTCTTTTATGGATTTCCAATACTTCTTTAATTTAGTCTTCGTTTCTATCTTTTTCTTAATCTTGTCTAGTTCTTCTTTATATTCCTCAAATACCTCATCTATATAATTTTCTGTTTTTTTTCTTCCTGAAGGATTCACTCAGATCACGCCCCTTTTTTATTTGTTAAAAAACAAAAGAACAAGTTATTTTAGCTTGTCAGCCAAGTAATTGTCAAGGTCCTTGATAGCGACTCGGTCTTGCTTCATGGTGTCGCGGTCGCGAACTGTAATGGCCTTGTCTTTTAAAGTATCGAAATCTACGGTTATACAAAATGGCGTACCGATTTCATCCTGACGTCTATATCTTTTGCCTATTGATTGAGTCTCGTCATAATCGCACATAAATTTTTCTTTTAATAAATCAAAAACCTCTTTGGCTTTTGGCGATAATTCGGGATTTTTTGATAATGGCAAAACAGCCACTTTGTACGGCGCTAAATCTTTTGGTAAGCGCATTACTACCCTTGTTTCCATCTCTCCTTTGGCAGATTTTACCTTCTCTTCATCATATGATGAAACCAAAATCGCCAAAAGACTTCTATCTACCCCAAAGGTTGGTTCAATAACATGAGGAATAAACTTTTTACCAGTTTCCGGATCCGTATAAGTTAAATCTTGCCCAGAATATTCTTGGTGTTTTTTTAAATCATAATCTGTTCTGTAAGCTAGGCCCCAAAGTTCTTTTACGCCAAAAGGAAATTCAAGCTCTAGATCAACAGTCCTTAAAGAATAATGGGCTCTTTTTTCTTTTGAGATCTCGTGCTGATGAATTTTGCTTTTTGGAATCCCAATGATTTCCGCAAATCTCATCATTTCTTGCATCCAATAATCAAACTTTTGCTCCCAATCTTTGGGATTTATAAAATATTCAAATTCGGCAATCTCAAACTCCCGAGTCCTAAAAGTATAATTTCCGGGAGTTATCTCATTTCTAAAAGACTTACCTATTTGAGCAACCCCTAAAGGAAGCCTTTTTCTTACAGAGGCTAAAACTTGTTTAAAATTCACAAACATTCCTTGTGCTGTTTCCGGCCTTAAATATGCAAGTGAGCTTTTATCTTCTAAAACGCCTATATGTGTTTTAAAAAGACCGCTAAAATGGCGTGCATCCGTCCAATCCGATGCCTTGCAAAACTGACATTTAACTTTGTTTTCCTTAATTGTTTTATTAACAACATCTAGAGGCTTGCCTTCAACATCAATTCCGATAGCATCCTCAATTAAATGATCTGCCCTAAACCTATTTTTACATTTCTTACAATCAACCAAAATATCGCCAAATTCACCAACGTGCCCGGAAGCTTCCCAAACCTTGGGATTCATAATGATGGCCGAATCTAAACCAACTATATCGGCATTTTCCTGAACAAAATGCTTCCACCAAATTTTTTTAAAATTATTCTTTAATTCAACCCCTAAAGGACCGTAGTCCCAGGCATTAGCCATCCCACCATAAATTTCAGAAGATGGATAAATAAATCCCCTTTGCTTAGCCAAAGATTCAATTTTTTGCATTGTAACTTTCATCTTTGATAAAAATTTTACTATCAGAAATGTATTTTGGAAACTTTCCGAGGCGGAGTTTGCTTGGTGTTTTCTGGTATTTTTTCTGACCAGAAAACAAACCCAGCCGAGGATTGAGTGAGTGAACCGCTGGAGCAAACGAGCCCTTTCCAAAATACATTTCTGAATCTAACTAAAACTTAAAGATCTCTAAATCTTTCACTTGCTCTACAACCTCTTGGTCTATTCTACCTAAACTTAAAAGATATTCCAAATCCAAAACAAACCCCTTATGAACTTTTAAAAAAACTTCTCTGTCCTCTTCTTTTAATATTTTTAAAACCTCTAAGGATTCCAAGAACCAATCTTCTATCTCTTCGTCGGACATCAGTTCGCCCTCAGTATCCCCCGGATTTTCATTAATACGCGCTGGTGCCTCTTCTTTGTGATTTTGGTAATCTTTAAGCTTCCAGTTTAAACTGGCTTCACCTGTGTGTTTCTTAGGATTTTTCATCAACCTTATCTTACCAAGGTTTCTAAAATTTTCATATCCAAAACCTCAACAGCCGCCGCCAAAGCCAACCCCAAAACTAAAAGTCCGAATATCCAAAAAGAGTTCTTTAAATTTAAAACAAATATAGAAAAACGCTTGCCTTTTGCCTTGGGTAAAAAATATTCCAAGCCCAATTTCATCCCCCAAGCCGCAGCAATCATTAAAAGAGAAAGTTCTATTACACCGTGGGGTAGAATTAATAGTAAAACAACTATTCTGGTAAAAACCGGTAAATTAGCAAAAGAAACAAAGAAAAGGAAAAATCCCAAAATTAAACCGTTAACTAAAAGCCCAATAAAAGAAAAAAGACCTAAAATTAATCCGCCCAAAAGCATTATGATCATAGAGGTTAAATTATTTTGATAGATCAAAAACCATTTTTGGATTAAGTCCAATGTCTGCGCTTTGGCTGAAAGGCTAACAATTTCCGAAAGCGATTTGGAAATTATAAAAAATGTCGGCAATACCCTAAAGAAGAAAGTGGCGGCCCCCAAAAATCCAGCTATAAGAAAAATAAAAAACGAGGCTTTAATCCAGCCCTTACTTTCTTTTAAAAGTACCCAAACCCTTTTGCTTAATTTTTTCATATATTATAATTTAAATTTTTCTCGCTTGTTTTACTATGGAAAATTATAGCAAATATGCTCTAAAATGCGGTTTTTCCTAAGAATTTTAGAGAGTTTAACCTCCCTTCGTTTATGAAACTGAAGAAATCGGAAGCAATATTTAAAGCCTCTTCTTTTAAGTTTTTATTTATTTTTGAATCTAAAATCTTTAAACGTTCATCTAAGTTGCTGTGCTCTAATACCAAAAAGACCTTAAAAATTTTTATTAAATTTAAAGAGACTCTCTTGTAAAAACGCTTATCCTTACAATCTTTACATACAATTCCTCCCCAGTAAAAACTAAAGTACGCTTCTTTTAAGTCTTTGGTTTTGCATTTCAGGCAAAAATCCAAATGCGGCGCATAGCCTAATGATTTAAGAAAACTTATAAAGAAGAAAGGAACAACAAACTCGGGATTCTCAAAAAAACTTTTAGAGGAAAAAATTTTAACAAGTAAATTAAAAACTTGTCCGCTTGCCTGTTTTTCTAAAGTTAAAGAATCCACCGCTTCGCAAATCAAATTAAAATAAGAAACCAACCTTAAGTCGTTCTTTAGTTCATAAAAACTTTTTTCTATCTGACTGGATGTTAAAATCTCAAAAGATCTGCCTGAAACAGCTGAAAATTTTATTAAAGATAAGGGCTCTATATGACCTAAAAATCTGCTTTTTATTCTTGAAGAACCCTTAGCCAAGATTTTAATCTTGCCATTATTTTTAGAAAAAACCGTAATTAAATTGGAAGCCTCGCCGAATTTGACCCTTTTTAAAATTATCGCCTGATCTTTATAGCGCCTCATGACAATGTTTTATAGGCCTTATGAGCTTCTTCTAAATGCTTTTGAGTATTTATACCAATAGCTTCTTTGTTATTTTTTACCTTCAAGGCCAAGACTCTCTCGCCTTCCTTTACGGCAATGCTTATTAAATCGGTAAGATAATACTCGTTGTGCGGACTTAATTTAACTTTATTGATATTTTTCCAAAGCCAATCATTTTTAAAACAATAACAACCGGCATTTATCTCTTTTACTTTTTTTTCTAAGGTAGAGGCTTCTTTCTCTTCGACAATTTTTAAAACGTGGTTATTTTTATCTTTAATAATTCGCCCCAAACCAGAGGGGTCTGAAACTGCAGCAGTGACAATAGAAACTGTAGCCTCTTTTAAAATGCATTGGTTAACTAAAGTAGAAATAGTTTTTTCCTTAAAAAGCGGATTGTCTCCATTTAAGACAACAACATATTCCGTGTCTTTAGGAATAAGATCTTTAGCCATTAAAACCGCATTGGCCGTCCCTAATTGTTTGTCTTGAACGGCATATTTAAAACCATTTCCAACAGCCTCTCTTACAAGAAAACCTTTGTATCCTACGACTAAAATAATATCCTCTATACCTGATTTTTTAAGAGATTCTATGCAATGAAAAATTAATGGCCGACCATTAAGTAAATGCAAAACTTTGGGAATATCCGAAGGACTGCCATTATTTAACCTAGTTCCTTTACCGGCGGCTAAAATTACTCCTACTGTATTTTTCATTGTCTTCTTTCTTAATTATAGAAAGTATAACATAAGTAAAACTTAAAGTTCAAAAAATACTTTGGAATTTTATTATGCTCTTTTTAAGTTAATGCCGCCTTTAAAACCTCATCCATATTTGAAACTAAAAATATATTTAGACTATGTCTAGTCTTTAGCGGAATATCCTCTAAATCCGATTCGTTTTCCTTAGGTAAAATAACTGTTTTAATGCCAGCCCTGGAAGCGGCCAGCACTTTTTCTTTAATTCCTCCTACCCTTAGAACGGTTCCCTTTAAAGTTATCTCTCCGGTCATAGCTATATCTTTTCTTATTGGCTTACTTGTTACCTCCGAATAAAGAGAGGCAGCAATGGCAGTTCCGGCCGAAGGCCCGTCCTTTGACACTGCTCCAGCAGGAACATGAATATGAATATCCTGATTCTTAAAGGATAAGCTTTTGTCTTTCTCTAATTTAGAACGAACATATGTTAAAGAAGCCTGGGCTGATTCCTTCATTACATTTCCCAGCTGACCAGTAAGAATTAAAGAGCCTTTCCCTGGAACCACAGCTGACTCCACCTGCAGTACTTCCCCTCCTGCAGGAGTAACCGCTAAAGCATAACTAGAGCCAGTTAAGCTCTTTTTCCCGATAACCAAGGGCAAGTATTTTGCTGAACCTAAAAATTCTTTTATTTTGGAATAAGATATAAATTCGAGAGTTTTTTCGCCTTCGGAAATTTTGCGTGTTAGCTTTCTTAAAACAGAAGCAATAGTTCTTTCTAATTCTCTTACTCCGGCTTCTTTGGTATATTCGGAAATCATCTTCGAAATAGCATCATCTTTAAATTTTATATTAAATTGTAAAAGCCCGTTTATTTTCAGCTGTTTGGGGATTAAAAATTGTTTGGCGATATGGAATTTTTCTTCCTCGGTATAGCCCGGGAAAGGAATTACCTCCATCCTATCTCTTAAAGCTGGCGGGATAGTATCTAAGATATTAGCCGTTGTGATAAAAAAACAATCCGACAAATCAAAAGGCGCTTCCAAATAATGGTCGGAAAACTGGAAATTTTGTTCGGGATCTAAAGCTTCCAAAAGGGCAGCCGAGGGATCACCTCTAAAATCCAAGCCAACCTTATCAATTTCATCAAGCATAAAAACAGGATTTCTTGTCCCAATGTTTTTTATGCCTTGAATAATCCTCCCTGGCAAAGCGCCAACATAAGTTCTTCTGTGCCCTCTTATTTCTGCCTCGTCTCGTATTCCACCCAAGGACATTCGGGTAAATTTACGGCTGGTTGCTTTTGCAATTGATTGTCCGATAGAGGTTTTCCCCGTCCCCGGCGGCCCAACAAATAATAAAATAGGTCCCTTAACTTTGCCGGTAATTTTTTGAACCGCTAAATACTCAATTACCCTCTCTTTAATTTTTGTAAGACCATAATGATCTTCATCTAGAATCTTTTGGGCTTTTTTGATATCAACTTCTGTTTTGGATTTTACAGACCATGGTAAAGCAACGAGCCAGTCTAAGTAAGTTTTTATAAAACCTACTTCTGGTGAGAAAGAAGGAATTATCTTTAATCTTGCAAGTTCTTTTTTGGCCTTATTTTCAACATCTTTTGGCATACCTGCTTTAACAATTTTTTCTTCTAGTTCCCCAAATTCACTGCCCTCTCTTCCTCCTAATTCTTTCTGAATTGTCTTAAGTTGTTCTCTTAAAAATACTTCCTTTTGCATTTTATTTAATTCTTCGTGAGTCTTTGAAGTAAGCTTTTCTTCCAACTTTAGCAAAGAAAGATTATGATCTAATATTTTTAGGGATTTCTCTAACCTTTTTTCGGTATCCTCTTCCTCTAAGATTTCTTGCTTTTCTTCAGTTTTTGCCTCCATGTAAGGAATGATTAAATCAATTAATTTATTAGTGTCGTTGGTTGATAAAACGCTTATCAAAATCTCAACCGGAAATGTTTTGCCTCGGTCTATTAAGTTTCTGAATTTCTTTGTAAAATTGCTTCTTAAGGCAATAATTTCTTCTTCGTTTTTTATTAAATCTCTTACTTTTTCGGCCGAAACTTTAATAAAAGGCTTTTTTTGAGAAACTCCAGAAACCTTTGTTCTGTATAGACCTTCAACTAAAAGCTTTACATCACCATTAGTTCTTAAAAATTGCCTTATTACCCCGATAGTTCCGGTTTTAAATAAATCTTTTGTATCCGGCTCAGAAATATTTGTCTTGTTTAATAAAAATAAAATTAACTTATCTTTTTGATAGGCTGCCTCGGCCGCCAATTTTGCCTGCCGAGTGGTTGTTGCAATTCCAATAACCATTCCTGGAAAAACTGTTACATCTTTAAGGGGAATAACAGGAATTTTGTAAATTGCTGTTTTTGCTTTTACCATACAAATTTAAACATAAAAAAATCTTAAAAGATTTTCATTAGTGAATTATTTAAAAAATGCCTTACAAAATATTAATGATGATATAAAAGTAAAATTTCTAAAAAAGATAAAAGAAATCCTAAAAAAATAAAAAACCTAACAAACCACAAGTCAAATCCCCCCTTTTTTTGTATCTAGGATAAGGGTATTTTTAAAGTTTTTCTTTATAAAAAACCATAGGGAAAATTGTTAAAATCTATAAAGATTTTTTAAAAATAAAAAAGATAAAATATAAAAAGGGTCGTTTAAAAAAATCAATAAGCCCACTCAAACTTTCGGTTTCTGGCGGGTCTTCGCCTCGAAAAGGAATGAATATTTCGAGGCCCTAAGAGGTAAAATGACAGACGTAAGATGCAGCGTTTCAAATTGCGCTTATTGGGCTAAAGGCAGTATCTGCACAGCCAGAGATATTTTAATTTCTGCCGGTCCTCCAGAAACGCAATCAGAAACAATAAAACACGCTCACGAAGCAGAAGTCCAGAAAACACCGACTGACTCCGATGTTTATACCCATTGCCATACTTTTGAAAAGTCTTTTGAGGAAGAAAAACCGACTTTTAGATATCGAGGGCAGTAAATTTAAGGTTTAAAAATAAAAGCCGCTGCGCTTTTAAAAGCGCAGCGGCTCTCTTAAAATTTACAATTATATTCCGTTTAAATCGTTACCAACGCTTGAAAGGCTTTGCTCAATGCTATCTATATCCGATAAATCAAAATCATTTAAGGCCTCAACATCACCGCTTAAGGCTGCGATATCTTTTTCAGCCTTACTTTCTTTTACAACCGAAGCAACCGGCTGGCTGTAACTGTAGCCAGTGGTTTTAAGATAGAAATAAACACCAACATTTGTGATTAAAACCAATAGAACTATCGCAATTAAAGCTATCAAAATCTTCTTCATTTATTCCTCCTCTCCCTTTAGAGCTTTAATTTTAGAAGCTATGCCTATCATCTTCATCCGAGCATTAAGTATATCTTCTTTTGCCTTTTTGAAATCATAGCTTTTGGCTTCTGTGGCAGCAGAATCTAGAAGCGTTTTTGCTTGCCCGGAAAGATTTTCTAATTCCGCAACATCTTTCCCTTGGGATTTTAATGCGCTTATCTGTGAATCTAAATCTGCCAAAATTGTTCGCAATTTATCAACAATATTTGCAAGATGATTGGCATGAATTTCCTTAACAGTTGCTTCTATCAAGTCTTTATTATCTTTCATATCCTGTTTTATTCCGGCTAAAAGCGCCCTTACTTCTTCAATAGTTGAAGCATTTTCAATCGCTTGTTTTTCTTGATTAAGCTTTGCAATTTCGGCATCTATTTTGGCATAGATTGTCTGCTTTTTGTCATCGGCAATCACTTTCATGTTGCTTACACGCTCTCTTAAGCGCTGATACTTTTTAATTGCCCTGTCTATCAAATTTTCGACAACCTTCTTTAGCTTCGTTAATACATCTGCCTTGATTGTTTCTTTTTCTTTCGTCTTGCTAGATTTGTCTAAATTCTTTTCTTTAAGTTTTCCTAAATCGTCCTTAAGGTCATTTTCAAGCTTATCAGATTGCGAATCCTCTGTTCCTTGATTACTGCCTTGCATGTTGCTTGAATCTTCGTGGGCTAATACTAATCCTACAAAAACCATTACAAAAATACTGATAACCGAAAAGAGTAATAGTTTTTTCTTCATATGCTATCTCCTTTCTTAATTTTCAATACTCTTATACATCAATAGAAAGGTTGTGTCAAATCGGGTTTAAAAAACCCTAGACAAAAAAGCCAAAATATGCTAAAATGAAGCCTTAAAGATTATGGAATATGCTGATAAAATTTTAAAATGTGAGAAGTGCGGCGAGGACTTTGTTTTCCCTTGCGGCGAACAAAAATTTTTTACTGAAAAAGAATTTGCCGAGCCTAAAAAATGCCCAAAATGCCGAGGCAAAGAAAACGTCTCGCGGCCAAATCTTAATAACTTCACAACAACCTGTCCTGAATGCAATAAAAATTTTAATATTTCTTTTGATCCTAAGGATACAAAAGTTCTCTGTTTTGATTGTTTCACCAAAAAAGACAAACCTCAAAGATTATAATTTAAATGCGTCCCTTTCTTTTAACCCTGCACATAACTTAGACCGCGCTTCGCGCAAAAAAAACCGAAAACAGTCTAAGTTATGTGCGGGGTTTTTCTATCTTTCTTAAGAATTTCTTTAAATCGCTACTTAGATCGGAAAAGAAAATTCTCTCTTCGCCGTTGGGTAAAGTAAGCTTAAGCTCTTTAGCGTGTAAAAATTGCCTTTCAAGATCTATATTGGTTTTCTTAGGCCCATATAGTTTATCACCAACTAAAGGATGGCCGATTGAAGAAAAATGAACTCTTATTTGATGAGTTCTTCCTGTTTTAGGATAGACTAAAACTAAGCTTAATATATTCTCTTCAAAAAAAAGGTATTCTAAAACTTTATAAGAAGTTATGGCTTTTTTCCCTTCATCCTCTGGCACAACCGTCATTTTTGATCTATCTTTTGGATTTCTGCCGATCGGTGCGTTAATTATCCCTTCTTTTGGCTCCAATCTACCAAACAAAAGCGTCTCGTAAACTTTATAAACTCTCCTTTCTTTAAACTCTTCTTTAAGAAACTGGAAAGCTTTCTCATTTAACGCAATAACCAAAACTCCCGAAGTATCCTTATCAAGACGATGTACTATTCCCGGCCTTTCTCCTTTAATCTTTAAAATTTCTGGGTATTCCCTAACAAGGATATCTAGTATCGTAACTTCGCTCTTTGGTTTTAATGTTTCCTTCGGATGAACAGCTATTCCGCAAGGTTTATCAATAACTAAAACGTTCTTGTCTTTGTAAATTATTTTTAATTTTTTATGCGTTTTTAAAAATCGTTCTTTTAAAAAATCCTGCCACTCAACCAAATCAGCCTTCTTCACTTTATAAGAAGGCTTCTCTTGATGGCCATTTACCCGTACCTTCCCCCCATCAATTAAAAATTTTACGTACGACCTAGAAACACTTTGGAAATTTTTAAAAATATATTTATCTAAACGCTCGCCTTGGTCTCTTTCTTCTACAATTTTGCGCATAGGAAACTTACTTATTTTCGCAGTCTAGACAGGTTGTAGCTTGAGGAAACGCTTCTAGCCTAGCCGGATCTATTTCCTTTTTGCAATTTTCACAATAGCCATAGGTGCCTTTTTCTATTTTCTCCAAAGCTTCGTTAGTCTCTTTTAAGAGTTTTGACAACCTCTTTTCCGCATCAATGAATTGATCATATTCTGCCACCTCTAATTCGTTATCTTCTTCTTCATTGCCTAAAGAAGGGAATTTCGGATGAAAATGATCGTCTTCCTTAACAGCTAATTTTTCCAGCTCTTCTTTTAAATCTTCTTTTTGTTTTAGAAGATCTTCTTTTCTTTCTTTGATAAAATTTTTATCTAACATCTCTGCCTTTTATTACTTACATTTATAATATCTAAGTTTTTTCAAAAATACCATAAGAAATTACTCACCAATAATTTGTAATATAACAATTCTTTCCCTTGGCACAATATCAAAGTCAACTAAAACAATTTGCTGCCATGTTCCCAATTTTAATTCTTTGTCTTTTATCGGGACAATTGTAGACGGGCCTAAAAGAGAAGCCCTAATGTGAGCAAAGCCATTGCCCTCTTTATAAGAAGCATCATGAAAATACTTTTTAGTTTGAGGAACGATCTCTTCAAAAAAATTTTTAAAATCTAAAAGCAAATCTTCTTCATTTTCAATTATCGTTACCCCTGCAGTAGAACCGCTTACAAAAATCAAAACAATCCCATCTTTTATTTTTATTTTTTTTACAAAACCTAAAACATGGGAAGTAATATCAACAATATCGCTGTTGCCTTTAGTCTTTAAAATTATTTTCTTTGTTTCTATCATACAAAAATTTTAATCTTTACTTATAAAAAATCTATATAATTTTTGTGAACAAATTTGTTGTTCTTTTTTTAAAATAGAAAAAAGGCACTGTCGCAAATGCGCCCCTTTCTTTGTAATTATTGGCGCTTGCCGTGCCTTTTATAAACTCTTTTAGCCCTCTAAAACCGTTTTCGGAAAATTCCTTAAACAGTAACAGATAAGCATCTAAGAGTGTGGCACGCAATCCCATTTACTGCTTGCCTTCCTCTACCCTTTGGTAGCGGTTAGCATTCTAGAAGTTAGTTAGGATATTAACTTACAGAATGCCAACCACTACATGTTTGTTTTTGTTTTCGGTGAAATGGGCACCTGGAATGGTAGAGTAATCCCAATCACAAACAGGGGGAAGCTTGTGATTGGAATTACCCTACCATTCAAAGATAAAGGTAAAGGAAATCAATATTTTCGAAGTACTTTTTAAAGCGTAACAATTATAGCATACGATTAATCACTTGTCAAGGGCTTAATTGTGGAAAACTTTTTTGATAGTAATTTTCTTAAGAAATGACTACCTCTAGAAAGTAATAAAATAAGACTAATAAAAATATTTTTACTCCTTTTAAGAGCTATTAAAAAATAGCTAAATTTATTAAATATTTTTTGAGTAAAAATACTATTCTCTAGAATTGAACAATAGTTTTGTTCAATTTATATCGCTCAAAAGTTGAGCTAGATGATTGAACAAAAATCTTAAAACAAGCTCTTCAAAACTTTTTCTAAATCCTTAAAGTCAATTATCTTAGAAATAATTCCATCTATAGCTAAAGATACCTGTCCATTTTTACCGGAAACAACTGCAACAACAGCGTCGGTTTGTTCAGATAACCCCAATGCTGCCTTGTGCCTAGTTCCTAAACTAGCAACTTGCTCGCTTTCCGAAAGTGGAAGAGTACAAAAAGCAGATTTAATTTTTCCTTTGGAAATAATAATGGCACCATCATGAAGAGGGCTGTCACTTAAAAAACAAGAAAGAATAAGTTCGCTTTTTATATTTGCATCCAAAGAGATTCCCTTTTTAGCATAATCATCTAAACCGGTCTTTCTTTGGATGGCTATGATGCCGCCTATCTTCTCGCGTGACATAATTCTTACAGACTCTATTATGGGTTTTATAAAATTTAGAGAATCTGATTCCTTAAGTAATGAAGCTTTAAGATTGGTTCTACCAATTTTTTCTAGAGCGTTTCTTAGTTCTGGCTGAAAAACAACAGGAATAGCAATAAGAATAATCGTTAAGAAAAATCCCAAAAACCAACTTAAAAGAGTAAGATTTAAGAAAGAGCTTGCAAGCATCATTGCAATTAGTATAAGGAGTCCGTAAAGAATCCTTACCGCTTTTGTATTCTTTAAGAGTTTATAGATCCAGTAAAAAATAAATATAACTATTAAAAGATCCACTAAAAATAGTGGATTTTTTAATTCTTCTTTAAGGGAAAAATTTATTTTTGCTAATTCTAAAAGTCTTCTTACAAATTCCATTTCAATTTTTATCTCTTCCTAAATTGGGAAGCTTTTCTGGCTCTTTTCAAGCCATATTTTTTTCTCTCTTTTGCTCTCGAGTCTCTAGTTAAAAGACCAGCTTTCTTTAAAGTAGTTTTTAAACTCTCATTATAAACCACCAAAGATCTGGCAATTCCTAATTTAACAGCATCTAGTTGGGATGGTTTTCCGCCACCTAAAACCCTAGCCTCTATATAAAATTTTTTATCCAAGCCAACTAGAGTTAAGGGTTCAATTAATTTATTTTTTGAGTTTATAATATCGCTAAAATATTCCTCAACCGGCTTATTATTTACGACAAACTCCCCAGACCCTTTCTTTAACCTTACTCTGGCAATGGCCGTTTTCCTTCTCCCTGTGCTTTGAATAAACTCTTTATCTTGTGGAGAACGATGACTTGATTCTTTATCTTCACTTTGGGACCCGGAATTTCCTGCAAGTTGTTGGGTAACTTCGTCTTTTGTTTCTGACATCAATTTAACTCCTTAATTAAACTTTAGTTCTTTTGGGGTAATATTTTTCTCTTTATAATCTCCGCCTCGGTATACTTTTAATCTCTTAATGGCCTTGCTTGCTATTTTATTTTTGGGGAGCATGCCCTTTACCGCCTTTTTAATAATCTCTTCCGGTTTTCTTTCTTGAAGTTTTAAAAAAGATTCTTCCTTTAAACCGCCTGGGTAACCAGAATGTCTTTGGTAAACCTTGCTTTCTTTTTTTCTCCCTGAAAGCTTAACACTTTCTGCATTAATCACAATTACAAAATCGCCTAAATCTATATTTGGCGAAAAGTTTTTCTTGCCCTTCCCATATAAAACCCTGGCAATCTTTGTAGAAAGCCTTCCTAAAATTTGGTTTTTTGCATCAGCTAAGTACCAGTCTCTTATAATTTTTTTATTATTCATATTGCTACTCTTCTATCAAACTTATTTCGACAATTTTGGCTGCATCCCCTTTTCTTTGTCCTAATTTAGTTATTCTAGTATAACCACCTGGCCGACTTTTATAGCGTTTCGCAAGCGCCTCGACAACTTTCTTTGCGGCCTCTTTTTGAGGAATAAAACCAAAAATATATCTTCTACTAGCCAAGGAATCTTTTTTTGCCCTTGTTATGATCTTTTCAATCAATGATCTAGCTTCTCTTGCCTTAGCCTCAGTAGTTTTAACTTTTTCATATAAAATCAAAGAGGAAACAAGACTAGCTAAAATATGCTTAGAAACTTCAATTCTTTTTCTAGTCATTCTGGTCATTACTTAAGCTCCAATCCAAATTCTTTGATTTTTTGATCTAACTCTTCTACGGCTTTTTTGCCTAGGCCTTTTAGCTTAACCAGCTTATCTCTACCTATCTTTATCGCTTCATCTACTGTTTTAATATTATTTGCTAAAAAGGCATTCATTGCTCTTGCCGAAAGATCTAATCCTTCAATTTCGATTTCGGGAACCTTTTCCTTTGGGACACCGGCAGTTCCTTTTGCTTCTTTCTTTTCTGAGACAGCTTTCTTTCCTGTTAATAAATTAAAATGATCTATCAAAATTCCCGAAGCTTCTTTCATTGCTTCTTCTGGAGTAATAGTACCGTCGGTTTCTATGTCGATAGTTAATTTATCAAGATTTATTGCTTGCCCTAATCTTGTCGTTTCTATATCGTAGCGAACTTTTTTAACTGGACTATACATAGCATCTAAAGCAATTGTGCCGATTTTTGCTTTGCCGCTTTCTCGTTTCTCCAAAGATTCATAACCCCTCCCTTTTTCAATATAGATTTCCATGGATAACTCTGCTTTATCATTATCTAAAGTTGCAATATGCAAATCCGGGTTAACTACCTCTACTTCTGCTGGCGTTTTGATATCCTTTGCTTTAACTTCTTTTGCACCCTTTGAGTCTAGAGTTATTATTTGCGAATCAGTCCCATGTAATTTTACCCTTAGCTGTTTAATATTTAAAAGCATCTCTACTACATCTTCTTTAACATTAGAGATGGTGGAAAATTCGTGAGAAACACCTTTAATTTTTACAGCAACAGGAGCGGCTCCTTCTAAAGAAGATAAAAGTACTCTACGCAAAGAGTTGCCGATAGTCATACCGTAACCCGGCTGAAGCGGCTCCATAACGAATACTGCTCTGTTTTTTTCTTTTGATGTAACTTTGATTTCTGGCAAATTAATTTCTTGTAACATCTTTTTACCTTTCGAGCCCCGACATTACGTCGGGACAAAACCCCTCCAAACTGCCTGCCCCGCAAAGCTTTTAGCGACGTAGGGTAAGTAAAGAAGGGCCGATTAACTTACTTTTTTATCTTGAATAAAACTCCACAATTAAATTTTCATTAATACTTTGATCTATATCTTCCCTTTGCGGTTCCTTTACAACATTCCCCTCTATTTTCTTTGGATCTAATTTCAACCATTCCTGGGTTTTATAAGAAGCTAAACGTTCACCCAGATTCTTAGAGATTTCCTTCTTTAAAAACTTAGGTGAAAAAGATATCGTATCGCCAATTTTTACCTGATAAGACGGGATATTAACCTTTTTATTATTAACTAGAATATGAGCATGAGATATTTCCTGCCTTGCCTCTTTGCGAGAATTGGCCAAACCTAAACGAAATACCACATTATCTAATCTTTTCTCTAGAAGACTTAAAAGAACTTCACCTTTAATACCGGGTGATTTTTCAGCCTTTTTAAAATAATTCCTAAACTGTTTTTCTTTGACATTATAAATTTCTTTTACTTTTTGTTTTTCTTTTAACTGTATACCATAATCAGAGATCCTTCGCCTGACCGGGTTAGAACCACGCTGGCCGGGATTATAAGCCCTTCTTGTAAAGGGACAGTTGGGTGAAAGACATTTTTCTCCTTTAAGAAAAAGTTTTTCGCCTTCTTTTCTGCAATTTCTACATATTGTCTCTTGTACCACTCTTAAGCTCCTTTTTAAACTCTTCTTGCTTTCTTAGATCTTGGGCCATTATGAGGAATAGGAGTAACATCTTTTAGGGATGAAATTTCCAAACCAGAAGCATTTAAAGCCCTAACTGCCGATTCTCTGCCGGAACCGACCCCTTTAACAACCACATCTATTTTCCTTACTTGAAAATCTCTAGCATCGCCAGCCACTTTTCTTGCAGCTTGTCCGGCGGCATAAGGTGTTGACTTACGAGACCCCTTATAGCCTACGGTTCCTGCAGATGCCCAAGCTAAAACATCACCTTTTTCATCTGTTAAAGTAATGGTTGTATTATTAAAAGAAGATTGTATATAAACCCTGCCTTTGGGAACAACTTTTTTAACTTTCTTTTTTCTTTTTATAGTTTTTTTAACTTCTTCAGCCATATTTCTCCTTATTTCTTACCCTTTATTTCTAAGTTTTTTGAGCAGCTGGTTTTCGACCGCTTCCGATAGTAACTCGTTTTCCTCTTTTAGTTCTGGCGTTAGTTTTCGTTCGCTGACCTCTTACCGGCAAACCCCTTTTGTGTCTTTCTCCTCTGTAGCTGCCAATTTCTTTTAACCTTTTTATATTTTCAAAAACTGCCCTTCTTAAATCACCTTCTACAGTATGACTTTTTTCAATTATTCCCCTTAAAGTATTAACCTCATTTTCTGCTAAATCCTTAATCTTTCTATTTTTATCAATATTTGCTTGAGCTAAAATTCTTAAACTTAAAGGTCTCCCTATTCCATAGATAGAAGTTAAACCAATTTCTATTCTCTTGTTATCTGGCAGATTTACACCTGCAATTCTAATCATTTTCTTCTCCTAGTTCCAACAAATATGCGCCGTATTTATCTAAATCATCGGCATTGCTATATTTTAATGGATGAATTTTACTGACATTCTTGATTATTTTTTTAACTGATCGACCTGTATATTGTTTAGCTCCTGGATTATATTCTTCCAGTATTAAAACGTCTCCTTTATCAACTTCGAAATCAGCTAACCTATAGTCAACATTTTTGTCACCAGTTTCAACCTTCTCAAATAATTCAGGCCAAGTTTTCTTTTTTATCTCTCTCATAATTTTTAATTTTTCATTTTGAATTTTTAATCTAGCGAAGCGCTTATCCCTGTCTTTGTTTGTGTTTTGGATTTTCGCAAATAACCCGCAAAACTCCCTTTCGGCGAATTATTTTACATTTGGCACAAATTTTTTTAATTGATGCTCTAACTTTCATTTTTATTTTTCTTTCTTACTGCCAAACAAACTTCTACTTATGCCGGTAAGTGATTCTTCCTTTGGTTAAATCGTAAGGCGTCATTTCAATAGTAACTTTGTCTCCGGGAAGAATTTTAATATAATGCATCCTCATTCTTCCTGATATATGAGCAAGTATTATATGCCCATTTTCCAATTCAACTCTAAACATAGCATTTGGCAATGTTTCAACAATTGTTCCTTCTAATTCTATGACTTCTTTCTTATTTTTATTTTCTTCATTTCCCATAATAATTTTTTAATTATATAGATTTATTTGCATTTTGGCAAGCCTTAAGACTTAATAGGAACCAAATTTTCATAGCCTCTTTTTTTAACCAAAACCGTCAATTCAAAATGGGCCGATTTTTTACCATCAAGTGTTTTTATGGTCCAACCATCTTCGGCAGTTTTAACCAGAAAATCACCTGCGTTCGCCATTGGTTCAATGGCTAAAGTATACCCTTCCTTTAACACAGGACCTTCTCCTCTTTTTCCAAAATTAGGTATTGGAGGATCTTCATGAAGATTTTTTCCAATACCGTGGCCAGTACAATCTTTAACAACCGAAAAACCTTGCTTTTCTATAGCCTTTTGTACTGAAAAAGAAATATCGCCTACTCTTTTCCCATCTTTTATTTCTTTTAAACCGAGAAGTAGACTTTTTTTAGTAACGTCTATCAACTTTTTATCATTTTTTGATATCTTTCCAACAGGAAAAGTTGCTGCCGCATCAGTATGAAAACCTTTGTAAAATATTCCCACATCTAAACTTACTATGTCTCCTTCTTTTAATTCTTTATCACTAGGTATTCCATGGACTACTTCTTCATTTATAGAAGCGCAAATAGATTTTGGAAAACCATGGTAGCCTAAAAAGGAAGGCTTGGCATTATATTTTAAAATTAATGCTTCTGCTAACTCATCGAGCTTACCGGTAGTTACTCCCGGTTTAATTGTTTTTCTTAAAGATTCCATTACCCGGGCTAAAATTTTCCCGCCCTCTTTCATTATTTTTATTTCTTCTTTAGTTTTTTGAGTCATTTAAGTCCTACACTATTTATTAAATCTCGAGTTATTTTGGAAACCGGCCTTTCAGCGTTAATTTCTATTAATCTGCCTTCTTTTTTATAATAGTTTTTAATGCCTCTTAGATATTTGGAAACAAATTTTAGACGATTTTTAATAAGTGCTGGGGTTTCATCCTGTCTTTTTTCCGGCTTGCCGCCGCATGGACATTTTTTCTTGGGTCTACTAAATACCATATTGCATTTGGGGCAAGTCCATCTATTTAAAAGCCTTAAGATGGCAGTTTTTTTAGAAATGTCAAAATATACAGCGTAATAGTTGTTATCCCTTCCGGTTTTCTTAAAAATCCTGTTTAAAGCGTAAACCTGCTCTAAGGCTCGAGGAAAGCCATCAACAATTAAAGGATACCTTGCCGGAATTTTAGAAATTTCTTTTTCCATTATCTTTTCTGTTATTCTGGTAGGAACAAGCTTGCCTTTAGTAACTATTTTAAAGATTTCTCTTGGGCCCTTTTTGGTTTTTATCATCCTTCTTAAAACTGCTCCTAATTCAATATCTTTAAAAGGAAATTTCTTTTTTAGTTCCATAGCCTGCGTTCCTTTACCAGAACCCTGCAGGCCCAAAAAAATTAAATTCAAAGGTTTAAGTGAGGTAAGGGACGATTTTTTTGAATTTTTCTTAATAGTTTTCATAGTTTTTCATTATTAATTGAGCTTCAATTTGCTTTACTAATTCAATGGCTACCGAAACAACAATCAAGAGACCGGTCCCGCCAATGACTAAAGTTTGTACTCCTGTTAATTGCTGCATTATGAACGGCAAAATAGCAATAACCCCCAAAAACATTGCTCCAGGCAAAGTAATTCTTAAAACAACTTTTTCTAAATATTCAGCGGTTTGTCTGCCTGGTCTTAATCCGGGGATAAACCCTCCTTGTTTTTGAATATTTTCCGCAACCTGATCAGGCTTAAAAATAATCGAAGTATAAAAATAAGTAAAAGCTACCACTAAAATAAAATAAAAAGAAGAAAAAAATACTTGGTTATTAAATAATGTTTCCACAAATCTTGCTCCATTAACCACTAAAGAGGATTTTGCCTGAAGAAGAAACTTGGCTATAATCCCCGGGAAAAGCATTAAAGACATAGCAAAGATAATTGGCACAACTCCGGCTTGAGTTACCCGTAGAGGGAGATAAGTAGACGAACTGCCGTACATTTTTGTTCCTCTTACTCTCCTGGCATACATCACCGGAATATTTCTTTGCCCCTCGGTAATTATCACAATGGCAAAAATTATAACTGCTGCGGCGGCCGCAAAAGCAATAACAGTCAAAATTTTTCCCGGGTCTAAAAAGGCAAATGTCTGCTGAACAACCGAAGGAATTTTGGCTATAATACCGGTAAAAATAATTAAAGATATTCCATTACCAATATTTTTTTCTGAAATTATTTCACCCAGCCACATTAAAAAAACTGAACCGGCCGTCATAGTAATCATCGCTCCTAAAATGAAAAAGGCGCTAAGATTAGAAATTATCGGCTGTCCGGTAGAAGACTTACTTAAAAGAATTATAAAACCATACGATTCCACAAAGGCTAAAGGAACCGTAAGGTACCTTGTGTATTGATTAATTTTAAACTGACCTCTTTCCCCCTCTTTCTGCAAGGCTTCCAACTGAGGAACAACAACGGTTAAAAGCTGTATAATAATAGAAGCGTTAATATATGGAGCTACTCCCAAAGTCACAACAGAAAATTGGCTCATTGCTCCGCCGGAAAATATGTTTAAAAGACCAAAGATTTGATTCCGGTTAAAGAAATTTCTTAAAGCTTCCAGATCGGCGCCAGGGATAGGAATATGGGCTAAAATCCTAAAAACAACCAAAATACCGGCTATTATAAATAGGTTGTTTCTTAGCTCTTTGTTTTTCCAAATCTTTTTTAAAAAATTAAACATTATTCAACTTTAGAATTTCTATCTTTCGGGGATGACTTTTTAAGAGTCTCTATTTTTGACAAAATAAATTCTCCGCCCGCTTTTTTTATTAAGTCCTTTGCCTTATTGGATAAAAATTCCGCTTCCACTTTAAGCTTCTTTTTTAATTCTCCTTTGCCTAAAATTTTGATAGGCCCTTCTTTTCTTATGATCCCTTTTTCTCTAAGTTTTGCGCTATTAACCACTTCGCCGTCTTTGAATGTATTTAAATCAGAAACATTTAAAACTTGGGGTTTTATTTTTTTAAATTTCTTAAAGCCCCTCTTTTTGGGAAGTCTTTGCTTTAAGGGCATTTGTCCGCCTTCAAAACCCCTTTTTCTCTTAAACCCAGAACGAGATTTTTGCCCCTTGGTTCCCCGACCGGCAGTTTTGCCGCCGCCAGCTGAAATTCCTCTGCCTACTCTTTTCCTTTTTTTAAACTTCGTTTTAAACTCTAATTTCATTTTTGGGCCTCTTTTAGAGATATTTTCTTTAGGGCGTTAAAGGTTGCGATCATATTATTTATTTTATTTCCCGAACCAAGCATTTTGGAAGAAATATCAGAAATACCAGCCAACTCGACTACAGCCCTAACTGGACCGCCGGCAATAATACCAGTACCTTTTCTTGCCGGTTTTAGAAGAACTTTAGCTCCTTTAAAATTAGATTCTATATCAAATGGAACTGTTGAATCGGGTGAAATTTTTATCATATTTTTTCGGGCCTTGCTAGAAGCTTTGGCAACCGCCTGAGCTACTTCAGACCCCTTACCAGTACCGATACCGATTTTCCCATCAAGATTCCCCACAACCACCGATGCTCTAAATTTAAACCTTCTTCCACCTTTTACAACTCTGGCAACCCTTTTTATCTCTAAAACCTTTTCTTCAAATTCTTTTTTTATCTCAACTCTTGTTTTTTGTCTTTGCCTTTGAGGAGCAATTCTTCTAAATTGTTCCATTTTTGTCTTAGAAGCAGTATCTTTAACCGGTTCTTCGGCGGGCTTTTCTTTAGTTTCTTTTTCTTTAAGGACTTCTTCTACTGATTTTTCTGCTTCCTCATTTTTAAGATCACTTGAAGGCTCCTTGTCTAAGGATTCTTCTTTTATATCTTTTGCTTCCTCTTTTTTTATTTCT
Organism: bacterium; assembly: GCA_037442065.1. Classification (GTDB taxonomy): domain Bacteria; phylum Patescibacteriota; class CPR2_A; order CG2-30-33-46; family CG2-30-33-46; genus JBBIQZ01. The sequence goes on from JBBIQZ010000007.1 coordinate 20,651, forward strand.
TCTTCTTTCATCTTTTCTCCTTCAAAACTTTAATCCGCCTTTTCTTGCACCTTCGGCCAATTCTTTTATTTGACCATGATACTTAAAACCACCTTTATCAAAAACTACCTCTTTAACCTTTGATAGAGCCGCCTTTTTGGCAATGTCCTGACCAACTTCAAGCGGCGTTTTTTGGGATTTAGCATTAGAAGCCGAAGCTAAGGTTTCACCTTTTTCATCATTTATAAGTTGAGCATAGATATATTTTAAACTTCTAAAAACGGAAAGGCGTGGCCTTTTAGCCGTTCCCTTAATCTTTGCTCTAACTCTTTTGTGTCTTAAATCTCTTTTGTCTTTTTTATTTAACATTTATTCCTCTTTTTAAGTACCCGTTCCTGCTTTTAACGCTTTTCCTGCTTTTCTTCTTATCTTTTCATCTTCATACATTATACCTTTTCCTTTGTAAGGTTCTGGTTTTTTGATTTCCCTTATTTTTGCGGCAATCATTCCTACCTTTTCTTTATCAATACCAGAAACAATTATGTTGGTATTTTTTTCTACTTTTATTTCAATGCCTTGAGGAACCGAAATAGAAACAGGGTGAGAAAAACCAACATTCAAAATAAGTTCTCCTTCGGAAATTTGAGCTTTGTATCCAACCCCCACCATTTTTAACCGCTTTTCAAAACCAGACACTACCCCATCAACCATGTTTTTTACTAATGTTCTTAAAAGGCCATGTAATTCTTTTGCTTTTCTTGAATTTGAGGATTGCTCAAACTTTAAAACATCTCCTTCTTTAATAATTTTTATTTCCGAATGAAACGGTCTTTCCAACTCGCCTTTCGGACCTTTAACTTTTATTAATGAAGGAGTTATATCTAAATTAACGCCTTGGGGAATTTGTATGGGGAATTTACCTATTTTAGACATAATTTTTACCAAACCTCAATTATTAACTCACCGCCCACTCCCAGTTTTTTCGCTTCAGTATTAGCCAAAACACCTTTTGATGTAGAAAGTATGGCTCGACCTTTGCCTCTTTTTACAATAGGAATATGAGCTTTATCTATATAGACTCTTCTGCCAGGTTTTGATATCTTTTTTATACTGGAAATAGCCGGTTTACTATCTAAATATTTTAAAGCAACCAAAAGACGAGCCTTCTTAGAATCCTCTTCCTTCTTAAAATCTTCAATAAAATTCTCATTTTTTAAAATTTTTAAGATTTCGGCCTTTAGTTTAGAATTCCAAAAACTCACTTCTCTTTTTTGAGAAGATAGACCGTTTCTTATTATGGTAATCATTTCTGCTACTGGATCAGTTAACACCATTTTATTTCCTCCTTTGCCCTGAGTGAAATCGAAGGGCTACCAGGAACTCTTTGTAATCCCTGGAATTTCTCCTTTGTTTGCTCTTTCTCTAAAGCAAATCCTGCAAAGCTGAAATTTCCTCATAAAACCTCTCGACCTACCGCAAATAACACAGCGATTAATTTTTCTTGTTTTATATTTTGGTTTTTTTTCTGCTTTTAAAATTAATGCTTTCCTCGGCATAAAATCTCCTTAATTTTATTTTTTAAATGGAAATCCTAATTTTTCTAATAATTTCCTACTATCCTCATCATTCTTGGCTGTTGTAACAATACTAATCTCTAAACCGAAAACCGTTTCTTCTGTTTGAGTTTCTGGAAAAACCGTGATTTCAGAAATACCAATTGTATAATTTCCCCTGCCATCAAATGCCTTCGTGCTCAATCCTCTAAAATCCCTAATCCTAGGAAGAACAATAGATATCAACCTATCGAGAAATTCATACATTAAATTACCGCGTAAAGTGACTTTTGCGCCAATCGGCATGCCAGCCCTCAATTTAAACGCAGCGATTGATTTTTTTGCTTTTTTTATTATCGGCTTTTGTCCTGTTATCTTAGAAATTACTTCTGACGCATGCTCCAATATTTTTGTATTTTCTATTGCCTTGCTTAAAGAAGTATTTAAAACAATTTTATCGATTTTTGGTACCTCGAGATAATTTTTAAAATTTTGATCATCAAGAAATTGAGGAATTACTTCCTTTTGGTATTTTTCTTTTAATCTGGGTTTTAAATTGTTTCTTTGCATCTTTTGCACTTTCTCTCCTTTTTGTCTTTTAAAACCTCATAACCTATTCTGGTGGGTTTTCCGCATTTAGAGCATATTAGTTTAACATTAGAAACATCAATCGGCGCCGGAAATTCCACAATGCCGCCTTGAGGATTCTTTTTTGAAGGTTTTAAATGTTTTTTTATAACATTTACGCCAGCAATAACAATTTTCTTCTTTTTAGGAAAAGTCTTTTCAACGGTTCCAGTTTTTCCTTTGTTTTTACCCGCAATTATTAAAATTTGATCATTCTTTATTATCTTCATTTAGATTACCTCTAACCCTAAGGAAACTATTTTAGAAAACCCTTTTTCTTTAAGTTCTCTAGGAATGGGACCAAAAATTCTTGAACCTCTTGGATTTCCATCTTTATCAATAATTACCGCGGCATTATCATCAAACTTAATAGTTGAACCATCTTCTCTACTTTTCTCTTTGTTCGTCCTTACAACAACCGCTCTAACAACCTCTTTTTTCTTTACGGTCCCTCTAGGAGATGCAACTTTTACGGAAGCAACAATAATATCACCCAAGGAAGCATAACGGCGTCTGGTTCCACCTAAAATTCTAATGGAAGCTATTTCTTTAGCTCCGGTATTATCGGCAACTTTTAATCTTGTTCCAACACTAATCATTTAAATTTCCTTTTTTATCTTTTTTTAAGCCATTGCTCCCAGATTTTCCTTCAACAATCCATTTTTTGTCCCGACTTATAGGACGAGTTTCAGAAATAACAACTTCATCGCCTACTTTATATAAATTTTCCGGATCATGGGCTTTGTATTTTTTAGATACTTTGTATCTTTTTTTATATAAAGGGTGAATTTTGAATCGCAAAACCTCAACAACCACTGTTTTATCCATTCTATCTTTAACAACCTTACCTTCAAATTTTTTTATTTTTTTTATAACTTTTTTACTTTCCATCTTTTTCTTCCTTTTCTTTTTCGAGTTTTTCAAATTCTTGCCATTGCTTTTCTTGAATTATTGTTAAAATTCTTGCAATATTTTTTCTTGAAGAAGCAACTTCTTGGTAATTTTTAACTTTACTTTGAGCAATTTCAAACTTTAATTTAAGAAGATTTTTCTTAGCCTCTTCTAATTCTTTATACAGCTCTTTTACTGATTTGTTTTTTAAATCTTTAATATCTATACTCATTATTCTGCCTCTTCCTTAGAAATAATTTTAGTCTTAATTGGTAATTTGCCGGCCGCCAATCTTAAAGCTTCGTAAGCGGTCTTTTGGGGAATTCCATCCATTTCAAATAATATTCTTCCTCGCTTAACTACAGCCACAAAATGGTCAAGGGAGCCTTTTCCGCCGCCCATTCTGGTTTCAGCTCCGGTTTTAGTAACCGGTTTAGCCGGGAAAATATCTATCCAAATTTTGCCGCCTCTTTTGATATACCTTGTCATTGCTCTTCTGGCGGCTTCAATTTGCCGAGCAGTAATCCAAGCTGGCTCTAAAGCTTTAAGACCATAACTCCCAAACGCAATTGTATAGCCTCTTTGAGCCTTACCAGCTCTTCTGCCTCTATGCTCTTTTCTGTGTTTTAATTTTCTGGGCATTAACATTTCTTATTTACTCCCTTTTTCCTCAAATATTTCCCCTTTATAAATCCAAACCTTAATACCTATTACGCCATAAGTCGTCTCGGCTTTTTGGGAAGAATAATCTATATCCGCCCTTAAAGTCTGCAAAGGAATTTTCCCAAAAGAAACCCATTCTCTCCTTGCCATCTCAACTCCGTTAAGTCTTCCAGAGACTGCAATTTTTGCTCCCTTTGCTCCCGCTTGTTTAATTCTTTCTAAGGCTTGTTTTAAAGCTCTTCTAAAAGAAATTCTTTTCTCTAAGGCCGAAGCAATATTTTCAGCAACTAAGCTGGCATTCAAATCGGCGTTATCAACTTCTTCCACGTTAATATTTATTTTTTTAGCAAATTTTCTTTCTAAATCTTTCCTCATTTCTTCTATCCCCGCTCCTCCTCTACCTATAATTAATCCTGGCTTAGAAGTATAAACCGAAACGCTAACAATGTTTGCATTTCTTTCAATAATGATATCGGCAATTCCCTTTCTGGCCCATTTTTTTAAGATTTCATTTCTTATTTTAATATCCTCATTCAAGAAAGACGCAAAATCCTTTTTTGAAAACCATTTGGATTTCCAACCTTTTCTTAAAATTATTCTTAAACTTGTAGGGCTTACTTTTTGACCCATTTAAAATCCCTTCCTTCTAAACATTTTCCTCAAACCGCCAAAGAATGATTCTTTTTGAACTTTAACTTTACCTTTTTGCTGTATTTCTTCTTCTTTAATTTTTTTAATATCTTTTTTTACGGCTTGAGTTTTCTTTGGAGGAGTTGTTGTTTTGGCTTTTGACACTTCTTTTTTTTCTACTTTAGGCTCTGTTTTTTTCGTTTCGGAAACTGGTTTTTTAGTTTTGCTTTCTTCAAGTTCTTCTTTTGCTTTAAGTTTTGGTTTTAACTCTTTGGTTTTTTTTAACTCTTCTTTTTCAGATTGTACTTTTTCGGTTTTGGGTACTTCTTTTAATGTTTCTTTAACTTCTTTTTGGGGTTTTCCTTTTCCTTTTTCCAAAGAAGCTAAAATAACCGTTAAGTGAGTCATTCTTCTTTTTATTTCGTCTGCGGAACCTCTTGCTCTGGGTTTATATCGCTTAAAAGTTGGACCCTGGTCGGCGGTTATTTCTTTAATAAAAAGCTCGTTTTTAGAAAGTCCAAAATTATGCTCGGCATTAGCCATAGCAGAATTTATAATTTTTACTACTTCTCTTGCTGCTTTATGAGGGGCAAGGTTTAACTTGGAAATTGCCTCCAAAGCGCCTTCTCCTCTAACTGTATCTACAACTAACCTTGCTTTCCTTGGTGATAGTCTTAAAAATTTAGCATGTGCTTTAACTTCCATATTTACTTACCTCTCGAGGCTTCGGAATATGCATTCCCTACCGAAACCGAGACCCCTTCGAAACTGCCTGTCCTGCGAAGCCTTGGCGAAGTAGGACAAGTGAAGTGGGGCCAAATATTTAATTAATTTATTGATTTTTATTTCTTTACTTAGCATTTTATTTTTTCTGGACTTTAGATTCTTCTTTGGGAAGAGCTGTTTTTGCGGCTTCTGCTCTTGCCTGTTCTTTTGCCATTTTTCCTCCGTGGCTTCTAAACTTCCTTGTCGGAGAAAACTCACCTAATTTATGACCAACCATGTCCTCGGTAATAAAAACAGGCACATGTTCTTTACCGTTATGAACGGCAATAGTAACTCCAACCATTTCCGGAGAAATAGAAGAATCCCTTGACCAGGTTTTTATAACTTTTTTCTCATCTGGTCTTAAAGCTAGTATTTTCTTTAATAATTTTTGATCTATATATGGACCTTTTTTGGATGATCTTGACATATTACCTTCTTCCTCTTTTTCTTCTTGTAACTATAAATTTATCAGTTGATTTGCTTTTCCTGGTTCTTAAACCTAAAGCCGGGGCTCACCAAGGAGTTCTTGGATGCTTTAAACCAATCGGCTGGCGGCCTTCACCTCCGCCGTGAGGGTGATCAACCGGATTCATCGCCTTACCCCTAACAGTCGGCCTTATGCCCATATGCCTAACGCGGCCGGCTTTGCCAATTACTCTTTTTCCGTGTTCAATATTAGAAACTTGCCCGATGGTCGCCTGGGCTTCGTTTTTTATCATCCTTACTTCCCCTGAAGGCATTTTTAAATGAGTAAAACCGCCGTCACGGGCTAAAAGAATAGACGAAGTACCAGCTCCTCTTACAATTTGGCCACCTCTTCCGGGAGTAAGCTCAACATTAAAAACCAAAGATCCCAAAGGAATGCTTCCTAAAGGCATTCTGTTTCCTAAAACTGCTTTGATTTTACTTTTAGAACTTATAATTTTTTGGCCTACTTCTAAATTTAAAGGAGCTAAGATATAGCTTTTTAGTCCGTCTTCATATTTTATCAAAGCAATGTTGGCCGATCTTCCCGGGTCATATTCTATTGCTAAAACTTCGGCCGGAATATCATATCTTTCTCTTTTAAAATCAACGATTCTGTACAATCTTTTTGCTCCGCCTCCTCTATGTCTTACGGTTATTACGCCTTTTCTGCTTCGGCCGGCTTTCTTTTTTAAATACAAAACCAACCCTTTCTCCGGCCTTTTTTTAGCCAAGGTTCCTTTGATATTTCCTTCTTTTTTTATTTTTTCTGATTTTTTCATTTTTTTAATCTGGTTGGTTTTAAAATTATATTTTATATTTTGCCTTTAAATTTCCTAAATTTTCCTCAATAGACTTCTCAAACCCCTGCATTACCAAAATAGCTTGGTCGAATTTCGAATTTTCTTTAAAAGTTTCTAAATCTTCATCTATCTGCTTATCAATGGCCTCGACAGCCGCATCGCTTTCATTACCAACCGATTCTATCTTTTTTTCATTTTTATCATTTATCGCGCTTGATAAAGCATCGGCGGAAGATATGTATTGCCTTAACAAATCTTTGTAATCCTTGTCTAAATTAATTAATAATTTTGGAGCTTCTACTTTTTCTAATTCAGTTAAGGCAGTTTGGGAAACGCTTTTAAAATCCATTACAAGTTGGGTTACCTGGTCTAAAGATGAAGAATCTGTGTTTAAACCGTTAAATGCTTTAACTGCCTCCTCTGTTTTCTTAAAGTAGGAAGCGATAGTGTACAAATTCTCAGAAACTTCTGCACCCTTTTCGCTAAATCTTTTTAAATTTTCATAAGTATCTTTAAGCTCTAGCGAAGGAGTTAATTTATCCAGCTTATTCTTGGCATCTAAAAAATCATTTTTGATTCTTTTTAAATCCTCTTCCTTTTTGTCTATATCACCCTTAGAAATTTCATCCCAATTAGAAACAATGCTTGAAAGCGCGCTAAAATCTTCTTTTTCTTTTGTAAAATTACTTTCTGCTTCGGATATAAAAGAGCTTGCAATCATTTTTGGCCTAAGAAGTAAACTATAATACAACGAGCCACTAAGAACAACAACTGCCATGCTTGAGCTCCCCCCTATCATAAACAATTTATTTTTAAAGATATTCATTACTTGGCCTCTTTTAAAACCTCTATCTTTTGGTCTTTTTTTAAAGTAACGATTGCTATTCTTTTGCCCTGCCTAAAACCTTTAATTCGGCCGTATCTTACTGCTTTGGGCTTTTTTAAATGAACATTTACTGAAATAACATCAACTTTATACATATCCGAAACTGCTTTTTTTATTTCTCTCTTATTAGTCTTTTTTCCTACCTCAAAAGCGTATTTGCTTTGACTTTCCATATTGATGCTTTTTTCTGATATAACTGGTTTTATTAAAATTTGCTTCATTTCCGAGTCCTTGCAACATTATTTCTTTGGCGAGGACGAGGTCCTGTACTTAAATTGTTAAATGCGGGATTATCCCCTGCCTTTTTTGTTTTAGCTTCCTTTACAACAGGTTTTTCTTCTTTGGCAGAGCCTTTCAAATCTTTGCCGTAAATCTTACCAATTTGGGAAATTACTTCTTTTAAAATTACAACATAATCGGCCACCAAAATATTATAAGCTGATAATTGGTCGAAAACCAAAGGATAAACATTAGGCATATTTGAGGCTGATTTTAACAAAATAGGATCTTTGCCTAAAATTAAAAGAATTTTGCCGGAAACCGGAAGCTTTTTTAAAACCTCAAAAAACTTCTTTGTTTGCGGTTTTGTAAATTTTATCTCTTCAACAATAACTATCCTTCCTTCTTCGGCTTGCGCTGATAAAGCCATAAGAATTGACTTTTTAACCGCTTTTTTAGGCATTGCTTTTGTAAAATTTTCATTCCCTGTCGGACCAAAAACAACTCCACCTTTTCGCCAGATTGGCGAACGTCTTGAACCTACCCGAGCCCTACCTGTTCCTTTTTGACGCCAGGGTTTTCTTCCGCCGCCACGCCTTTCGGCTCTAGTTTTGGTTTTGGCAATTGGCCTTCTTAGGCTTGCTAAATACCTTATAACGGCTTGTTTTAAAAGAACTTCTTTAGGCTTGATTTCGAAAATATTTGAACTTAATTCCGTTTGGCCGGCTTCTTTTCCTTGCTGGTCATAAACTTTAGCTTTCATTATTTGTCTCCTGCTTCCATCTTAGCTGATTCTTTGGTCTCTTGTTTTGGTTCTTCCGGCTCTTTACTTTTTGCTGTCTCGGCTTTATTTTCTACTCCTTCGATTCCTCCTTCGCCTTCTTCCTTAGCTTTCCTTAAATGAACTTCCTGCTGTTCCGGCTCATGAAAAATTTCACCCTCGCCTTTTATTAAAATTAGTGATTTATTTGGCCCCGGAATGGCTCCTTTTATTAAAATTAAATCCTCGTTAGCATCTATCTTGGCAATTTTTAAATTTTTAATTGTAACTTGTTCGTGCCCTAATCTTCCGGGCAATTTTTGGCCTTTAAACACTCTTTGCGGATACATCGCGCCAATTGAGCCTGGTTCTCGATGATGATCGGAACCGTGAGTTTTAGGGCCGCGGTGAAAGCCATGCCTTTTTATAACTCCGGCAAAACCCTTGCCTTTAGAAACCCCCG